>JASHVF010000416.1 GCA_030039615.1 Gammaproteobacteria bacterium
GCTCCTCGAGCACGTAGTAGGGCTGGATGAGCGGGCTGGCGCGGTCGTAGTTCATGGCGTAGCGGCGCTTGAGCTCGGCGAGCTCCGCCGCCCAGGGGCCGAAGTCACGCCGGAACTGGGTCTGCCGGCCGTGCGCGGTGAGCGCCGCGAGCGCCTCCGCCACCAGCCCCACGTGGCTCCATTGCACGCGCTTCACCTTGTTGACCTCGGCGCGGTCCACGTCGAGGTGCGCGATGCGCTTCGCGTTGCGCGCGAACTTCTCGGGCACGCCCGCCACGCGATCGTCGAAGCGCGCCCCCAGGGCGATGAGGAAGTCGCAGTCGTCGACGGCGTAATTGGCGTAGGCGGCTCCGTGCATGCCGAGCATGCGCAGCGCGAGCGGCGCGCGCGTGTCGAGCGAGCCGATGCCCATGAGGGTCGTCACCACCGGCAGGCCGAAGGCGCCGGCGAACTCGGTCAGCCGCGCGGCGGCGTTGCCGTTGATGACGCCGCCGCCCGCGTAGATGAGCGGGCGCTGCGACTCCGCGAGCATCGCGAAGAAACGCTCCGCGGCGGGCGCATCGATCGCCGCGCCGGTGAGCTCATCGAGCCGGCGCCGATAGCCCGGAATCGGCAGCAAGCCTGCGCCCTGGAAGGTTCCCTCCCAGTTCTGCACGTCCTTGGGAATGTCGACCACCACCGGGCCCGGCCTCCCGGTGCGGGCAATCTCGAACGCAGTACGGACCGTGGCTTCGAGCTTATCCGGCTCGGTAACGAGGAAGATGTGCTTGGCGACGGCCCCCATGACGGCCGGGACTGGCGCCTCCTGGAAGGCATCGGTGCCGATTGCAGCTCGAGGCACCTGGCCGCAAATCACGACAATCGGCACCGAATCAGCCATGCAATCGCGCACTGGTGTAACAGTGTTGGTCGCGCCCGGCCCGGAAGTCACCAGACAGACGCCCACCCGGCCGCTCGCGCGGGCATAGCCGGCGGCCATGAAGCCGGCCCCCTGCTCGTTCGCCGGCACGATGAGCGGGATCTGCCGCCGGCCGGACCTGGCGCAGTCCTCGTTGTAAAGGAACACCGCGTCGTAGGTGGGGAGGATCGCGCCGCCGCTGTAGCCGAAGATCGCGGTCACGCCCTCATCGGCCAGCACCTGCATGATCATGCGGGCGCCGCTCATGCGCGTGCCGGCCAGCGGGTGAGCCGGGGCGCTGGACTCAATCGGCAGGTCGCTGGCGGACGGTCCGCTCATGGACGGGCTTTGCAAAACCTCTGGGGGAATGCGGGACGGCGACAGAACTTTTGAATGTAACAGCTTGTCTCGTTGGTGCAAACTAAGGGCGCCGTGCGCCACATCATCGCGATCCTGCTGCAGAACGAGGCCGGAGCCCTCACCCGGGTGGCGGGCCTGTTCTCCACCCGCGGCTACAACATCGAATCGCTGTCGGTGGCCCCGACCGACGATCCGACGGTATCGCGGCTCACCCTGGTGACGCGCGGCTCGGATGCGGTCATTCAGCAGATCGCCAATCAGCTGAACAAGCTGGTGGATGTCGTGAACGTGCTCGACATGACCCGCGGCCAGCACCTCGAACGTGAGCTGGTGCTGCTGAAGCTGCGGGTCGACCCGCGCCAGACCGACATGGTGCGCGGGCTGGTGGTGCGCAGCGGCGGCCGTGTGCTCGACCCCGCCAGCGACGGCTTCATCGTCGAGCTGACGGCGAGTGAGGCCGAGGTGAACGCCTTCGTCGCGGACCTGGCCCGCGGGGCGCAGCTGCTCGAAGTGGTGCGCAGCGGCGCCCTCGGAATCTCGCGCGTCACGCGCACACTGCGCGCTGCGGCGCGGCATGATCCCTCGCAGGCCGACACCCCGCCCGCTTAGACCCTGCCGCGCAGCCGTAATCCCCTGACGCGGCTCTCGAGGTCGCGTGGCAGAGGTCGCCCGGTCTGCGAGAATGCAGCCCTCGCGGAAAGAATAACAACGGAGCGCTGCCATGAGAGGCTGCCTGTCCCTTGCGCTGCTGACGCTGTTCGCCACGCTCTCGAGCGCCGCGGAGAACGGGCCACCGCCGGGCCGCCTGCCCGACACCGTGCGCCCCACGCGCTATCGGCTGACGCTCAGCATCGATCCGCGCCAGAGCGAGTTCTCGGGCGAGACCGCGATTGACGTCGATGTCCGCGAGCCTCTGTCGATCATCTGGCTGCACGGCCTTGGTCTCAAGGTGAGGAGCGCGAGCGTCAGCTCGCAGGGGCGCACGCTCGCCGCCCACTACGAGGAGGTGGACCACGACACCGGGGTGGCACGTCTCGCAACGGACGGCGTGCTTGCGGCCGGCAAGGCGGTGCTGCATTTGACCTACTCGGCGTCGTTCCAGGACACGCCCCAGGGTCTGTATCGCACGCGTGTCGGCGAGGACTGGTATGCGTTCACGCAGTTCGAGGCCATCGACGCGCGGCGCGTGTTCCCCGGATTCGATGAGCCGCGCTTCAAGACGCCGTACGACGTCTCGCTGACCACCGCCGGCGCCGATCTCGCCGTCACCAACGCCCCGGAGCTGAGCGCTGCGCCGAGCGGCGGCGGCGCACTGCACCGCTTCCAGACCACCAAGCCGTTGCCGACCTACCTGGTCGCCTTCGCGGTGGGGCCGCTCGAGGTCGTGCAGGGGGCACCGCTCCCGCCAAACGCCGTGCGCCGCGAGCCGCTGCCGCTGCGAGTCATCGGTACCCGCGGCAATCCGCAGCGCTTCCAGTTCGCGCTCACGCAGGCGCCGGAGCTGATCCGCCGCCTCGAAGAGTACTTCGGCATCCCCTTCCCTTATCCCAAGATCGATCTGATCGCTTCGCCGAATGAGCCCGGCGCCATGGAGAACGCGGGCGCGATCATCTTCGGGGAAAATTACCTGGCATTCGGGGCCGAGCCGACGCCGCAGCAGGCGAGCAGCTTCGGCGTCGTGGCGGCGCACGAGCTCGCGCACCAGTGGTTCGGCGATCTCGTGACACCCGCATGGTGGGACGACATCTGGCTGAACGAGTCGTTCGCCGAGTGGATGGGCAGCAAGATCGCGGATGCATGGCGGCCGCAGCTCGGCGTCCAGCAGGACCAGCTGAACAGCACCCTGCGCGCGATGAACACCGATGCCCTGAGCGCCGGGCGGCCCATTCATCAGCCGGTCGACACCAACCTGCAGATCGCCTCGACCTTCGACGACATCACCTACGAGAAGGGCGCCGGGGTCATCCGCATGGTCGAGTCGTATCTCGGCGCGGAGCGCTTCCGGCGCGGCGTGCAGCTGCACCTCGAGCGCCACGCCTACGGTACTGCGACCGCCGACGAGTTCTTTCGCTCGATGGCCGAGGGCAGCGGCGACCGTGCCGTGATCGACGCCTTCGAGTCCTTCGTCAACCAGGCCGGGGTACCGCTGGTCGGCGTCACCCGGTCCGCGGACGGCTCGCTGGCGCTCGCGCAGTCACGCTATCGGCCGCTCGGGCCGGGCGGCACCGCCGCGGGCGGCGGCCAGTGGAAGATTCCCTTCTGCGCCGACTTCTATCCGTCCGCGGCCCCTCCCGACAAGCGCTGCACGATGCTCGGCGCGCCGACCGGCTCGCTCGTCGTCCCTGCCCCGCTCCAGGGTGCGACCGTACATCCCAACGCCGACGGCGCCGGATACTACCGCTTTACCCTCGATGCGGCGCTCGCGCATCCATTGCTCGCGATGGCCGTGCGGCTGCCGCCGCGCGAAGCAATCACGCTCGCCGACAGCACCGCCGCGGCCTTCGACGCCGGGCGGCTGCCCTTCGGCGGTCTCCATGAGGCCGCCGCAGCGCTCGCCGGTCACGCGGACCGGACCGCGGCCCTGAGCCTCGGTTACCGGCTCGAGAGCATCCACGATCGCATGGCCGATGCAGCGGAGCGAGCCCTGCTCGAGCGCTCCCTCGTCGCCCTCTACGGCGAGCGGCTGCGCCAGCTGGGGTACGACGTCGCCCCGGGGCACCACGCGGCCGAGCCGCCCGAGCAGCAGCTGCTGCGGCGCCAGCTCATCGGACTCCTCGCCCTGACGGCGCGCGACCCGACGGTGCGCGCAGCGCTCCTGCCATTCGCTGACGGCTCGCTCGCCGATCCGACGCAGGTGGACGCGCTGCTGCGCTCGGCGGTATGGGCCGTCGCGCTGCAGGAGCGCGGCGCGCCGGTGTTCGCGCGCCTGAAAACGCTCGCCACCGGCGAGGACGCCCAGCTGCGCCTCGACGCCGCCGGCGCGCTCGGCTACGCCGGCCCCGCGCTCTCGACCGAGGCCCTCGATTTCACGCTCGATCCGGCACTCGAGCCGGTGGCGGCGTGGCGCATCACGCTGGCGCAGATGAGGGGTCCGGCGACGCGCACCCAGGCCTGGAGCTGGCTCGGTGCGCACGAAGCCCCGGCGGTGGGCCGCCTGTCGGCGATGTTCCAGTTCCTGTATGCAAACGTCGGCAACAGTTTCTGCAGCCCGGCCGAGCGGCAGTCATTCGAGACGGTGCTCGGCGCAAAGATGCGCGCGCTGAACGGCGGGGAGCTCGCCGTCGGCCGCGTGCTCGAGGGCATCGACGACTGCAGCGCGTTGCGCACCGCGCTCGGGGACTCGATCCATACCACGCTCGGTACGGCCGCGCGCTGAAGCGCGCGCGCGGCGCCTCAGGGCACCAGCACCGTCGAGCCGGTGGTGCGCCGCCCCTCGAGGTCGCGGTGCGCATCGGCCGCCCCGGTGAGCGGATACTTCTGGCCGATGACGATGCGCACCTTGCGCGAGCGCACCGCCGCAAACAGCTCGCGTGCTCCGGACTCGAGCTCCTTGCGCGTGCCGATGTAGTTGAAGAGCGTCGGGCGCGTGAGATAAAGCGAGCCTCGCTTGCTCAGCTCGAGCGGCGCGATCGGCGGCACGGGCCCGGAGGCGTTGCCGAAACTGATCATGATGCCGAGGCGCTTGAGGCAATCGAGCGACTCCATGAAGGTGTCCCGGCCGACCGAGTCGTAGACCGCCACGACCCCCTCGCCCTTGGTGAGCGCCTTGACGCCCGTCACGAGCTCGTCGCGCCCGGAGATGAGCACGTGCCGGCACCCGTGGCGCCGCGCTATCTCCGCCTTGGCGTCGCTTCCGACCACGCCGATCACCTTCGCGCCGAGCGCGTGCGCCCACTGACAGAGGATCAGGCCGACGCCGCCCGCCGCGGCGTGCACCAGGATCGTGTCGCCGCGCTTGACCCGGTAGGTGCGGCGAATGAGGAAGTGCGCCGTGAGGCCCTTCAACATGAGCGCGGCGGCCTGCTCGTCGGAGATCCCCCTCGGCACTCTGACCAGCCGCTCGGCCGGGACGTTGCGCAGCTCGCTGTAGGCGCCGGGACTCGGCCAGACATAGGCGACCCGCTCGCCCACCTTGAGGCCGCGCACCCCGCGGCCGAGAGCGGTGACGACGCCGGCGGCCTCGCGCCCCACGCCGCTCGGCAGCGCGGCGACGGGATAGAGCCCCGTTCGGTCGTAGACGTCGATGTAGTTGACGCCGATGGCGCGGTGGCGCACCTGCGCCTCGCCGGGGCCGGGCTTGCCGGGCTCGACGTCCTCGACCCGCAGAACCTCGGGCCCGCCGTGCTCATGAAAGCGGATCGCGGTCGACATAGACCCTGAAGGATACTAGAGCGCCGAGTCGTCGGTCTCGCCGGTACGGATGCGGATGACGCGCTCGATGTCGGTGATGAAGATCTTGCCGTCACCCACCTTGCCGGTCTTGGCGGCCTTGAGGATCGCCTCGATCACCTGATCGACCAGCTCGCCGCGCACCGCCACCTCGATGCGTGTCTTGGGAACGAAGTCCACCACGTACTCCGCGCCGCGGTACAGCTCGGTGTGGCCGCGCTGGCGGCCGAAGCCCTTCACCTCGGTGACCGTCATGCCGGAGACGCCGATGTCCGAGAGCGCGGCGCGTACGTCGTCGAGCTTGAACGGCTTGATGATCGCGGTGATCAGTTTCATGGGGCTTCGGTCTCCGATGCGGGTGCAATATCGTCGATTCTGCAGCTTTCATGCCATGGGCGAAATCAGCGCCGCAGCCGCCGCAGCCGGCACCGCCGGGGTGCCGCCGGTGATGGCTGCTGCACCATAGCAGAGCAGCCTGCCATGGCCGGCGCCCCGCGCCGGTGCGCCGTACCAGGGCACTCCTGGGATATTCTTCGCGCCGATGTTCGAACGAATCGTTCTGGTCGGCGCGGGCCAGGCGGCCGCTCAGGCCGTCGATACACTACGCCGCCGAGGCTTTGCGGGGAAGCTGACGCTCATTGGCGAAGAGCCGGGGCCGCCGTACCAGCGACCGCCGCTGTCGAAGAAATACCTGGCCGGCGCGCTCGAACCCGAGCGGCTGCTGATCCGGCCGGCCGCTTTCTACGCCGATCACGCCGTCGAAACTCACTTCGGGCGGCGCGCCACCGACATCGCGCCGCGCGAGCGGCACGTACGGCTCGACGACGGCGTGGTGGTGCCGTTCGACGCATTGCTGCTCGCCACCGGCAGCCGGCCGCGGCGGCTGCCGATTCCCGGCACGGATCTCGCCGGCGTGCACTACCTGCGCACCGCCGCCGAAGCCGACCGCATCCGCGCCGATTGCACCCGCGGCGGACGACTGCTGATCGTCGGCGGCGGTTACATCGGACTCGAGGTGGCCGCCACCGCGCGTGAGCTCGGCATGGAGGTGGCGGTGCTCGAGATGGCCGAGCGCGTCATGAACCGCGTCACCTGCCCGCAGGTGTCGGCGTTCTACGCGGCCGAGCACGCGCGCCACGGCGTGCGCATCCACTGCAACGAGCGGGTGGCTGCCCTGCATGGTGACAGCCGCAGCGGCCGCGTGAAGCGCGTGATCACCGAGGCCGGCACCGAGTTTGCGGTCGACGTCGTGGTCATCGGCGTCGGCGTGGTGCCGGCCGATGAGCTCGCCAAAGCCGCCGGGCTCAACTGCGAGAACGGGGTGGTCACCGAGGCCCACTGCCGCACCTCGCACGAGGCGATCTACGCTGCCGGTGACTGCGCCAGCCACCTCAACCGCCAGTACGGCCGCCATCTGCGCCTCGAGTCGGTGGATAACGCCTTTGAGCAGGGCACGACCGTCGCCCTCAATCTGCTCGGCAACGACACCCTGCACGACAAGCTGCCATGGTTCTGGTCGGACCAGTACGACCTGAAGCTGGTCATCGTCGGAGTGGCGCAGGGCTACGACACCGTGGTGCTGCGTGGCGCGCCCGCGGAGCGCAGCTTCAGCGCCTGCTACCTGCGGCGCGGCGAGCTCATCGCCATCGACAGCGTCAACTCCCCCAGGGACCAGATGGCGGCGCGCAAGCTGATCGCCGCGCACGCCCGACCCGACCTCGGCAAGCTGGCGGACCCGGGTGTCGCGCTCAAAGACGCCGTGTGAGGGCGGACCTCAGAACGCCCAGGTGAGACCCAGGGTCGCGAGGTAAGGGTTGCCGCCGTAGGCCGCGAAGCGCGCGTAATCGAGCCGCAGCTCGAGCCGCCGGAAGCGATACATCACGCCGCCGCCGCCGGCGAGACCGACGGCCGTGCTGTCCACCGGTATCGGGTTGGCGAGCGGCGGACAGTCGCCGCCCGCGGGGCAGGTGCCGACCACGGTGCTGACCTGCGTGCGCAGCCTGGCGACGCCCGCCTTGAGGTAGAAATCCACCAGCGGGGTCGGCAGATAGAGGATTCCGAACGCCGTCAGGCCCTTGCGGCTCGCGCTGTTGGTGAGCGGCACGTTCGAGTCCTGGTAGCTCGTCATGCCGGTCTCGCTGCCCATGTTGATGTACTCGAGCTCCGCGGCGAGCTCCGGGATGGGGCGCCAACCGGCGATGATCTCGGAGGCGTGCTTGTCCGAGCCGAAGCCGCTGATCAGCCCGTCGGAGCTGTCGAGCCACGCCTTGCCGAAGGCGGCCCCGACGTAGGGGCCGAGCAGGTCATCGGCGCGCGCGGCGCCCGCCAGCAGCGTGAGCAGCGCAAGCCAGGCGAGCTGGCGGATTCTCATGGCGGAAGCATACAACAAGGTGTTGGAGCGGACGGCTGACGCCAGCCGCCGACAAGCGCCCGATCGTGAGCGCCGTCACAACGCGCGGCGCACGACCGCGCGCGGCGGCGGCGCCTCAGCGCAGCACGACCAACAGGTCCTTCAGATCCACCGTCTCGCCGGGCTTCACCAGCACCTCGGCCACCTCGCCTTCGACCTCGGCGCGCACCGCAGTCTCCATTTTCATCGCCTCGAGCGTCAGCAGCACGTCGCCGCGCGCCGCCTGCGCGCCAACGCGGGCCGCGACGGTCGTGACCGTCCCGGGCATGGGCGCGCCCACGTGCTGCGGGTTGCCGGGCTCGATCTTGCGCGCCGGCGGCCGCTGCGCGGCGTGCGCGAGGTCGCGCACACGCACCGAGCGCGGCTGCCCGTTCAGCTCGAAGAACACCGTGCGTGTGCCGTCCTCGTGCGGCTCGCTGCTCGCGACGTAGCGCACGATGAGCGTCTTGCCGCGCTCGAGGTCGACGCTGATCTCCTCGCCCGGCTGCAGGCCGTAGAAGAACACCGGCGTCGGCAGGAGCCCCTGGTCGCCGTGCTGCAGCCGCTCGCGCGCGTAGTCCTGCCAGACGCGCGGATACATGAGGTAGGAGGCGAGATCCTCGTCCGACACCGCTCCCGGCACGAGCTGCGCGAGGCGCGCCCGCTCGGCTTCGAGGTCGACCGGCGGCAGCTGCGCGCCGGGCCGGCCGGTGAGCGGTGCCGAGCCCTTGAGCACCTTGCGCTGCAGGGCCGCCGGGAAGCCGCCGTAAGGCTGGCCGAGCTCGCCGCGGAACAGCTGCACGATCGATTCGGGAAAGGCCACCTCGACGGCCGGATCGAGCAGCTGCGCGCGCGTCAGGCTGCGCGTCACCATGACGAGCGCCAGGTCGCCGATCGCCTTGGAGGTCGGCGTGACCTTGACGATGTCGCCGCACAGTTCGTTGACCTCGGCGTAGGCGCGCGCCACCTCCGGCCAGCGCGCATCGCCGACGCCGAGCGCGCGCGCCTGCTCGCGCAGGTTGGTGTACTGGCCGCCCGGCATGCCGTGCACGTACACCTCGGAGGCGCCGGCGCGCACCTCGCTCTCGAAGGCGACGTACAGGCGTCGCACCTGCTCGAAGTAGGCGGAGATCGCCCGCAGCTGCTCCGGATCGACGCCGCTGTCGCGCGGCCCGAAACGCAGCGCCTCGACGATCGAGCCGAGATTCGGCTGCGAGGTCAGGCCGCTGAGCGAGTCGATCGCGCCGTCGACCGCATCCGCCCCCGCCTCGATGGCGGCCAGCACGCTGGCAGCGCCGATGCCGCTGGTGTCGTGGGTGTGGAAGTGCAGCGGCAGGCCGGTCTCCTCGCGCAGCGCCTTGACCAGCGTGTGCGCCGCGCGCGGCCGGCACAGCCCGGCCATGTCCTTGATCGCCAGCACGTGCGCGCCCGCGGCCTTGAGCTCGCGGGCGAGCTTCAGGTAGTAGTCGAGCGTGTATTTCCTCTCGCCCGGGTCGCTCAGGTTTCCCGTGTAGCAGATCGCTGCTTCGCACAGCTTGCCCGACTCGAGCACCGCATCGATCGCCACGCGCATGTTCTCGACCCAGTTGAGGCAGTCGAAGATGCGGAACACGTCGATGCCGTTGGCGGCGGCGCGCGCCACGAAGAAGCGCAGCACGTTGTCCGGATAGTTGGCGTAGCCGACCGCATTGGCCGAGCGCAGCAGCATCTGCAGCAGGATGTTGGGAACGCGCGCGGACAGCTGCGCCAGACGCTCCCACGGGTCCTCGCGCAGGAAGCGCAGCGCCACGTCGAAGGTCGCCCCGCCCCAGCACTCGAGCGAGAACAGCTGCGGCGTGAGGCTGGCGTAGCAGGGCGCGGCAGCCACCAGGTCGAAGCTGCGCAGCCGCGTAGCGAGCAGCGACTGGTGCGCATCGCGCAGCGCCGTGTCGGTGAGCAGTACCCGCTGCTCGGCGCGCATCCACTGCGCGAAACGCTCGGGACCGAGCTCGGCGAGCTTCTGGCGCGTGCCGGGCGCGGGCGGCGCCAGGCCGGTGGGCGGCGGCTGCGGCACGCCGAAGTGCTCGGGGCGCGGGCGCCCCCTGACTTCCGCGTTGCCGTTCACGATGGTCGCGCCGATCGCGGCCAGGAGGCGCGTGGCGCGGTCGCGCTTCGCGGGTCCGCGGTACAGCTCCGGCGTCTCGTCGATGAAGCGCGTGCTGTACTCGGCGCCGGCGAAGCGCGGATGGGTGATCAGCTGGTCGAGGAAACGCAGGTTGGTCACGACGCCGCGGATGCGGAACTCCCACAGCGCGCGGTGCATGCGCGCGATGGTCTCCTCCGGCGTCGGCGCCCAGGCGGTCACCTTGACCAGCAGCGAATCGTAGGAGCGCGTGATGATCGCGCCGGTGTAGGCGGTGCCGGCGTCGAGGCGGATGCCGAAGCCCGCGGGGCTGCGGTAGGCAGCGATCTTGCCGTAGTCGGGAACGAAGTTGTTCTCCGGATCCTCGGTGGTGATGCGGCACTGCAGCGCGTGACCCGATACGCGGATCTCCTCCTGCACCGGCACGCCGCTCTCGGGCGTACCGATGCGCGCGCCGCCGGCGATGCGGATCTGCGCCTTGACGAGATCGATGCCGGTGACCTCCTCGGTCACGGTGTGCTCGACCTGGATGCGCGGATTGACCTCGATGAAGTAACACCTGCCGGAGGTCGCATCCTCGAGAAACTCGACGGTACCGGCGTTGCGGTAACGGACCGCGCGGCCGATGGCGAGCGCCGCGGCCGTGAGCTCGGCGCGCTGCGCCGCGCTGAGGAACACCGCCGGCGCCCGCTCCACCACCTTCTGGTTGCGCCGCTGCATGCTGCAGTCGCGCTCGTAGAGGTGCACCAGGTTGCCGTGGTGGTCGCCGAGGATCTGCACTTCGACGTGCCGTGCGCGCCGCACCAGCTTCTCGAGGTACACCTCGTCGTTGCCGAAGGCGGCGTGCGCCTCGCGGCGCGCGAGCGGCAGCAGCTCGCGCAGCTGCGTCTCGTCGTCCACCGCCCGCGTACCGCGCCCGCCGCCGCCCCAGCTCGCCTTGATCATCAGCGGGTAGCCGAGGTCGCGCGCCTGGCGCGCGCACTCCCCGAGCTCCGCCGGCAGCGGTCCGCTCGCCGGCATGACCGCGACGCCGGCCGACACCGCCAGCTCCCGCGCCGTGATCTTGTTGCCGAGTGCCTCCATGGTCTCGGGCTCAGGCCCGATGAAGATGATGCCGGCCGCCGCACAGGCGCGCGCCAGCTCGGGGTTCTCCGACAGCAGCCCGTAGCCCGGGTGCAGTGCGTCCACCTGCGCCTCGCGCGCGATCCTGAGGATGTCGGCGATGTCGAGGTAGGCCTCGACGGGCTTCAGGTCGCGCCCGACGCGGTAGGCCTCGTCCGCCTTGGTGCGGTGGAGCGAGAAGCGGTCCTCCTGCGAGTAGATCGCCACCGTGCGCACGCCGAGCTCGTTCGCGGCGCGCATCACGCGAATGGCGATCTCGCCGCGATTGGCAACCAGGATGCTGCGTATCCGCTGCGAGGAGGCGGCTTTCACCTTAAGATCTACCGCAGGATGGACCGGAGTGGGCTGCGGCACGTGCCGGCCGCTGACTCGCTCGATCATAGCCGCTTTAGGGGAAAGCATGTCGCGTCCGCAGAGGAACCCGCTCGCCCTGCTGCTCGCCGCGTTCGCTGCGCTGCTCGCCGCGCCGCTGCCGGCCGCCGAGCATCCGCTGGTCATCGTCATCCACGGCGGTGCCGGCGTGATCGAGCGCGCGTACATGACAGCGGAGCGCGAGGCGTCCTACCGGGCGGGCCTGGCGGCGGCGCTCGATGCGGGCTACGCGGTGCTGGAACGCGGCGGCTCGAGCCTCGATGCGGTGGCGGCCGCGATCCGCACCATGGAGGACGACCCACAGTTCAACGCCGGCCGAGGCGCGGTGCTCAACCACGACGGCTTCTGCGAGCTCGACGCCGCGATCATGGATGGCACGGGTGCGCGCGCCGGGGCGGTGGCGGGCGTACACCACGTGAAGAATCCGATCGACCTGGCACGGCTGGTGATGGACAGGTCGCCGCACGTGCTGCTCGCCGGCGAGGGCGCCGAGGAGTTCGCCCTCTCGCAGGGCGTGGTGCTGGTGCCCGAGAGCTACTTCATCACCCCGCAGCGGGTGCGCGAGCTCGAGGAGGCGAAGCGCGCGGC
>JASHVF010000417.1 GCA_030039615.1 Gammaproteobacteria bacterium
ACGTGCGTCACGAGGTGGTGCACAACCGCCACGTGGTCGAGCGGCTGCGCGCACTCGGGGCCGTGTTCATCGACGAGCTCGCCGAGGTGCCCGCCGGCGGCACCGTGATCTTCTCCGCGCACGGCGTGTCGCGCGCGGTCGAGCAGGAGGCGCGCGCGCGCCGCCTCACGGTGTTCGATGCGACCTGCCCGCTGGTCACCAAGGTGCACATGGAGGTGCAGCGTTACGCGCGCGAGGGGCGCGACGTGATCCTCATCGGCCACGCCGGGCATCCGGAGGTGGAGGGGACCATGGGGCGGTTCGATGAGTCCTGCGGCGGCCGCATTCACCTGGTGGAGGATCTCGGAGACGTGGCGCAGCTGCGCGTGCGCGACGCCGCGCGGCTCGCGCTGGTGACGCAGACGACGCTCTCGGTGGACGACACGGCGGAGATCGTCACGGCGCTGCGCGCGCGTTTCCCCGAGCTCGCGATCCCGCGCCACGAGGACATCTGCTACGCCACCCAGAATCGCCAGGACGCGGTGAAGCAGCTGCTCGGGCAGTGCGACGTGCTGGTGGTCGTCGGCTCGCGCACCAGCTCCAACTCCAACCGCCTGCGCGAGCTCGCCGACCGGGCCGGCGTTCCCGGCTACCTGGTGGACGGGCCCGATGACCTGCGCGCCGAGTGGTTCGCCGGCAGGCGCGCCGTGGGCGTGACCGCCGGCGCGTCCGCGCCCGAGCTGCTGGTGCAGCAGGTTGTGACCCGCCTCGCAGAGTGGGGCGGTCAGCCAGCGCACGAGGTGATCGGGCGCGAGGAACGTGTATTCTTCACGCTGCCGCGCGAGCTGCGCCGCGGCGACAGTGCCGGGCGCCCCGACAGCGCCAAGCGCTGATGGTTGCAGCGGCAGGCGCGCCGCGGCGCGCTTGCGATCGGCCAGCTGGAGGCAACGCCATGCACACGCGCCATCCACTCCACCCCAGAGCTCTCGCCGTGCCGGTATTTGCAGCACTTGCGACGCTGCTCGCCGCCTGTAACGGCCCCGGCTACACCAACGGCTCCGGCGGCTCCTCCGGGGGCGTGACCTGCGGGGGAACCTACAGCATCGCCTGTCCGTCACCGACGGTGTCGATCACGGCGCCGACCGCGGCTGCGACCGTGAGCGGCACGGTGACTCTCACGGCGACCGCCATGGCCGCCACCAACTACGGTCTTACGATCGCTAACGTTGCGTTACAGGTCGACGGTACCACCGTGGCGACGGTGACCAGCGCGCCCTATAGCTACTCGTGGGACAGCACCACGGTCGCCAACGGCACCCACACGATCAGCGCGATCGCTACCGACAGCGCCGGCGACACCGGGAGCGCGACGCCCGTCACGATCACGGTCGCGAACGCCGGGGCGGGCGCGGCGGCGGCGGCTCTCGGAGCTGAGCAGATCTTCCCGGCGCCGGACTCGAAGGCAGCGGGAACCGGTCGCTTCAACGTGCAGGCGGACAGCGGCGTGCTGAGTGGCGCGGTCACCGTGAGCGGCATGAGTGCGCGCGGCGTGGCGATCCACGAGGGCTTTGCCGGCTCGAGCGGCGAGACGCTGCTCACGCTCACACCCTCGGCGCGTCACGCGGACGAATGGGACGTGCCCGCGAACGCCGTGTTGAGCGGCGAGCAGCTTGCAGCGCTCGCGCAGGGCAGGCTCTACGTGATCGCGACTTCCGCGGCCTACCCGCAGGGAGAGATCCGCGGCCAGCTGCTGCCGGACGGCGTGCGGGTGAGCTTCTCCGGGCTGCACGCCTCGGAGGCCGAGCTCGCGCTCGGCCGGCAGTCCGCAGGGGTCGCGGCCGCAACGCTCGACGCGCGCGCCGCGACCCTCACCGTGCACGTCAACGTCGCCGGTCTCGACGACGCCACGGGCGCGGCGGTCGCCGGCAGCGAGGGCGCGCCTTCCGCCGAGCTCGCGCGCGATTCCGTCGACATGGGGCACTTCTCGGGCGCGCTGGCGCACCTGAGCGACGCTGCGCTCGCCGACTTCGAAGCGGGGAGACTGACGGTCAGCGTCGCCGCCGCCTCCGCGCCGCAGGGGGCGCTGCGCGGCGCACTCGCGCCCGCCGCGGCACGCGGCGACTGATGGGGACTGTCAGGCCGTGCGATCCTGGTACACGGATTTCTTCAGCCGCCAGCGCTTGTGCGACCACGGCCAGTCGGGCGGCGCCGCGCGGATCTGCTCCTCGACGAGGCGCGCGTAGCGCTCGGTCAGCATGCCGCCGGGCATCGACTGCGCGGCCCGAGCGAGCGGCAGAAACTCCATCTCGTAGTAGCCGCGCGCACGGCGGCGCATGGCGA
Organism: Gammaproteobacteria bacterium; assembly: GCA_030039615.1. Classification (GTDB taxonomy): domain Bacteria; phylum Pseudomonadota; class Gammaproteobacteria; order Steroidobacterales; family Steroidobacteraceae; genus 13-2-20CM-66-19. Next base: position 2,320 of record JASHVF010000417.1, read on the forward strand.
TGAAGAACACCGGGAAGCGCGTCACCCGCGCGATCTCCTCCGGGCCCATGTAGAAGGCGGTGTCGCGGTTCAGGAACCGCGTCCAGTGTTTGCGCTCGCTCTTGGTCGGCTCCTGGTCGGCGACCATGGCGATGGCGCGCACCACGCCCTGGCGCTTGAGAATGTCGGGCAGCAGCTCCTGCGCCGGCACCAGGCGGCTGCCGAAGCGCGTGCGCAGCTTCTTCATCTCTCGCTCCGCCCACGGGTTGACCAGCGGCTTGTAGGCCGCATCCACCGGATAGCCGAGCTCGAGCGACAGGGCGAGCAGCATCCACTCCCAGTTGCACTGGTGGGCGGCGACCAGCAGCACCGACTGCCCGCGGGCGAGCAGCGCCTGCGGCTCCTCCAGGTTGACGATGCGCACCCGGCGACGGATCTCGGCGGGGTCGAACGCCGGCGCCTTGACGAGCTCGGCCAGCATCTGCGCGAAGCCGAGGCAGTAGCGGCGGCG
>JASHVF010000418.1 GCA_030039615.1 Gammaproteobacteria bacterium
GCGCCTGGCGCCCGAGGCGGCGGCGCGCTTCGCCGCGCTGGCACTCAAGTGCCTGCACCAGGAATATCCGAACCACATCAGCCATACGCTCAACGATGCCTCCGACGCCCGGCCGCCGCACGAGCTGACGCCGGCGTTCTACGGCTGCCTCGACTGGCACTCGGACGTGCACGGCCACTGGCTGCTGGTGCGGCTGCTGCACCTCTACCCCGACGCGCCGTTCGCGGTCGAGGCACGCACCGCGCTCAACCAGAGCTTCATGACCGACAGAATCGCCGCGGAGGTGAGTTACCTGCACGGCGCCGGCCGCGCCTCCTTCGAGCGTCCCTACGGACTCGCGTGGCTGCTCGCGCTGGCCGCGGAGCTGCGCCGCTCGGACGATCCCGATGCGCGGCGCTGGTCGGGCGTGCTGGCGCCGCTCGAGACGGAGGTGGTGGCGCGGCTCGAGAGCTGGCTGCCGAAGCTCCATTACCCGATTCGCGTCGGCGAGCACGACCAGACGGCGTTCGCCTTCGGCCTCATCTGGGACTGGGCCGGCGTCGCCAGGGACGAGCACATGCGCGAGCTGCTCGCCGACGCCGCGCAGCGCTTCTACCGCCACGACCGCAACTGTCCGCTCGCCTACGAGCCCTCGGGCGAGGACTTCCTCTCGCCGTGCCTCGCGGAGGCGGACTTCATGCGCCGCGTGCTCGGTGCGCCCGAGTTCGCCAGGTGGCTCACGGCGTTCCTGCCGCAGATCCCGCCCGGCGGCGCGCCGGCGGCCGGCGCGCGTGCCGCGCATGCCTGGCTCGAGCCCGGCGTCGTCACCGACCGCTCCGATCCCAAGCTCGCGCACATCGACGGGCTGAACCTGAGCCGCGCCTGGATGCTCGAAGGCATCGCGCACGGGCTGCCGCAGGGCGATGCGCGCCTGGCGGCGCTACGCGCCGCGGCGCGCAGCCACGCCGCCGCCGCGCTGCCCGCGGTGACGGGTCAGTACTACGAGGGCGGCCACTGGCTCGGGACCTTCGCGGTCTATCTCACCAGCCGCGCGGGACTCGCGCCTTAGGTCACTGCGCGGGCCTGAACAGCAGGTCCTGGTAGTCGTAGGAGAAATCCGCGAGCGGCGACACCGGTTTCATGGTCACGCGGTCCACTTTGCCGTCGGCATCCAGGCTGAAGGTCACGTAGGCGGGCTCGATCGACTTGTCCTCGAGATTCGTGGTGAAGGTGTCGTACTGGTAGTGCTCGAGCGTGCCGCTCATGCGCGGCGTCGTCTTGAAGTCGATCGTGAGCCTGCCGTCCTGCGCGCCGACCTCGATGTCGCCGTACCAGGGATCGGTGTAGGTTCCGGCGTAGGCCGCGACCGGAAGCGAGGGCCCGACCCGGGCCGGCCTCGCCGCCGCACCCTTGAGCGCGGCCAGTGCCTCGCCGATGCGCCGCTGCTTATCGGCGCGATAGCGCGCCACCCAGTCGACGTGCGGCCGGCCGAGATAATGATCCAGCAGCTCGTACATGAGCCCACGGATGATCTCGTCATCCTCGCAGTTGATCTCGATGGAAAAGCCGACGTGCTTCTCCGGGATCAGCACCACGGCGGTGAGGAACCCGAGCACCGCGCCGCCGTGCCACACGATCTTCGTGCCGGCGTAGTCGGTGACATCCCAGCCGAGCGCATAGGTGTTGAAGTTCGGCTGCGTGGCCTTGAGCGGCGCGGGCGGCTCTCCCACCGGCTGCAGCACGATCGGCTTCCACATCTGCCGATGGGCGGCCGCCGAGAACAGCCGCCCCGCGTGTCCCGGCAGCTCGCCGCCGTCGAGCTGGATCATGAGCCAGCGCGCCATGTCGTTGGCGCTCACCGTGAGCCCGCCCGCGGGAGCCGCGGCGCGGCCGAGCTCCTCGCGCTCGTTGAGCCGCTCCTGCGTCCCGGCGCCGCGCAGCCCGCCGTCCATGCGCGCGTGCGGATACGCGCGGTTCGCCGTCGCGAAGCGCTGCGGCTCGTCGCTGGTCGAGTGCAGCATGCCCGCGGGCTTCAGCACGCGCTCCGCGGTGAACTTCTCCCAGCTCTCGCCCGAGACCGCCTCGATCAGCTGCCCGGCCACCATGTAGAGCACGTTGTCGTAGGCGAAGCCATAGCGAAAACTGCTGGCGGGCTTGAGATAGCGCAGCCGGCGTACCGCCTCGGCGCGCGTCAGGTTCGAGCGCGGCACGAACATGAGGTCGCCTTCGCCGAGCCCGAGGCCGCTGCGGTGGACCAAGAGGTCACGGATCGTGATCTCGCGCGTGACCCAGGGATCGTACATCTCGAAGCCCGGCAGACGATCGGTCACGCGATCGTCCCAGCCGATTTTTCCGGCATCGACCAGCAGTGCGAGATCGGCCACCGTGAACGCCTTGCCGGTCGAGCCGGTGGGAAAGATCGTGTCGGCATCCACCGGCTCGCTGCCGCCGAGGGCGCGCATGCCGAAGCCGCGCGCGAACGTCACCCGCTCGGCCTCGACGATCGCGATGGCCAGGCCGGGCACGCCGATCTCGGTGCGCGCCTGCTCGACGCGGCGCTCGAAGCCCGCCGGCGGCGCGGCCAGCGCGAGCGCGCAGCAGAGACCGGCCGCCGCGCCGGCCATGCCTGCAATCCGCTTCATGCAACCCCCTGCGCCGGCAGCTTGCCGCTCATCAACCGGTAAATGCCGATGGTGAAGAGCGGCAATACGAAGACCAGCAGTACCACGACCGCGCATGCCCGGTAGCCCCGGGCGATGAGTGTCACCAGCCCGAAGTGCTCGGCGACCAGCATGCAGAAGATGAGCGTCGCGAGCGAGATCGCGAGCCGCGCCAGGCGCGAGAGCTCGCGCTGGTGGCGGCGGCGCCAGGCCTGGCCGACTCTTTCGTTTATGGCGTGCACGAAGCCGGTACCGCTCTCGAGCAGTGCCGCGAAGATCATCAGCTGAAACAGGTAGCGGAACAGCGGCAGATCGAGCCGCTGCAGCAGGTAGTCCGACGGCAGCGTCGCGCCGCCGATCTCGGGGTAGAAGGCCATCATGCAGGTGAAGAACATGAGCGCCGGCAACATCGCCAGGGGTCCGGCGATCAGACCCGCGATCACGGCGTCGCGGTTGCTCGTCAGGTGTCGCAGCACCGGCAGGATCACGACGGCGCCGATGACGTTGTAGCTCGCGTAGGCGCCGCCGCCCACCAGCCAGCCCTGCTGCAACGCCGGAGCGGCGAAGCCGGCGACGATGCGCGCGCCGAAGTGCGTGAGTGAGAACAGCACGAACAGCGCATACACGCCGTAGAGCAGGAACGACACGTAGGTGAAGAGCCGCTCGACCGAGGCGTTGCCGTAGGCCGTCACGAGGCCGATCGCCGCCATGAGGAGCAGCGTACCGACGAGCGTCGGCAGGGCGAGCGCCGCCGCGCCGATGGCGCCGGCGGCGGCGCCGAATATCGCCAGCACCAGCACGACGAACAGCACGTAGGCGACCTCGAAGACGATCGAGGCAGGCCCGAGCAGCGCGCGGATGAAGCTCTGGTAGTCGCGTGCGCCGCTGGCACGCGAGAACAGGAACGTCACGACGCAGATCGCGCTCCAGACCGCCATCGCGAGCGCCATGGCCTTGATGCCGCCCCACGGGCCGCTCGGCAGGAAGAACTCCGCGAGCTCGCGCCCCGTGGCGTAGCCGCCGCCGATCACCACCGCCTTGAAGGCGAGGCCGGGAAGCAGCCGGCGCTGCAACCAGCTCGACACCGCTCAGCGCCGCGGCGCGCGCTGCCGGCGCGGGCTCAAGCTGCGCGCCTGCGGGCGCCGCCCCAGACGACCTCGTCGCACCAGATCCGCCCGCCGGAGTAACGCACCGCCGGCGTGCGATCGCGCGCCAGAAAGGTCGGGCCGTCGAGATCGACGACATCGCACAGCTGCCCGAGCACGAAGGCCGGCGCCATCGCCAGACTCGACCCCATCATGTTGCCTACCATGACGTCGAGCCCGGCGTGCCGCGCCTCGTGCGCCATGGCGAGCGCCTCGGTGAGCCCGCCGCACTTGTCGAGCTTGATGTTGACGGTGTCGAAGCGCCCGACGAGCCCCGCGATGTCGTTGCGGCTCAGCGCACTTTCGTCGGCCGCGATCGGAATCGGCACATCGAGCCCCTCCAGATCCGCCTCGCGGCCGCGCGCCAGCGGCTGCTCGAGCAGCTCGACGCGCGCGCTGACCAGCACCTCGATGAGCCGCGGCAGCAGCTCGATGCTGTAGCCCTGGTTGGCGTCCACCCCGAGCCAGACGTCCGGCCGGGCCGCGCGTACCGCCGTGACGCGCGCGCCGTCGAGCGCAGGATCCCCGGTGAGCTTCAACTTGAGTGCCCGGGCGGCGGCATAGCGCCGCGCGCCCGCGGCCATGACCTCGGGCGTCTCGGCGCCGAGCGTGAAGGTGGTGATCAGCTCGCGCGGCGGCTTCAGGCCCGCGAGCGCCCACACCGGCCGGCCGGCACGCTCGGCTTCGAGCTCCCACAGCGCGCAGTCGAGCGCGTTGCGCGCTCCGCCCGGCGGCAGCAGCCGCTGCAGCGCGCCACGGTCGATGCCGCGCTCGATCACTGCGCGCTGCGACTCGATCGCCGCGACCATGTGCGCCGCGTCGTCGCCGAGGTAGAAGACACCCGCGGCCTCGCCGCGCCCGCGGTGCACGCCGTCATCGAGCGTGACCAGCACCGCGTCCTGGTGCTCGAACACGTGACCGGCGATGCGGAACGGCGCAGTGAACGGCAGTTGCTCGACCTGCACTCCGAGGCGCAGCCCGCTCATCAGTAGTCAGTCCCGACGTGCAGCAGGTTGAAGGCGAGCCCCACCCACAGCACGGTGACGGCGGCGAGCACCATGGCCACGCTCCACGCACGCGCCGGCCAGCGCCGCGCACCGCCCCATACCACGATGAGGTTCCACACCAGGAGCAGCAGGCCGCCGAGGAAGGCCACGATGCCGGCGAGCTCGGCCAGCAGCAGCAGTGGATCGAGGCGGCCGCCGAGCGTGCCCGTATCCTTCAGCACCAGCGCGATGAACAGGCCCCAGAGCGCGAGCGCCGCGACGATCGCGAGAGCGGCGATGCGGCTCCAGCGGTAGGCGCTGAGCGACCTCGCATCGAGCGCCAGCGGTGCCCTGTAGCGGCGGCGCACCAGCACAGCGACCGGCCACACCAGCACCGTCAGCAGCAGCGCCGCGAAGCTCGCGAGCAACAGCGGCATCAGCCATGCGCTGTTCTGGTACCACGGCGTGCGCTCGTACACCATGAAGGGCGACAGTGTATCGAAGCTCCAGCGCACCGGCTTGCCGTCGACCACCGTGGCCGCGAGACGGTCGTGGGAATCGACGTCCTGCCAGACGAACGGCGCGACCTCGACCCAGTGCCGCGGCTTGCCGTTCGGACCCGGGATCGCGACCAGCAGCGCGCCGTCCTTGTCGGGCCCGACCTTCATCTGGCCGAGGAACTCGAGCGCCGCGAGGAAGTCGGTAAAGCCGCCGCGCGATACGGTCCAGGCGCCGGCCATGAGCGCCACATGCTTCTTCGCGGTGGCGGCGTCGACCCTGGCCGCCGCCGGCGGCGGCTCGGCGGCCGGCAGGTAGCGATCGGCGAAGTCCTGGAACAGCGCGATGCGCAGCGTATGGGCGGCGCCTTCCTTGCCGGCGCTGTTGAAGGACACGTAGAAGCCGACGTTGTCCTTCAGGAACAGATGCAGCGAGGTGTGAAACCACTCGGTGTCGCCGAGATGCGCGATCACCTCGCGGCCGTTGACGTTGGTCTCGAAGAAGCCGAGCTCCATGCGGTTGAGCGGTCCAATGCCGGCGGCGTACGGGCTGTTGTGCATCTGCTCGGCAGTCGCCGCGCTCAGGATGCGCTTGCCGTGGTATTCGCCGTTCTGCAGGTGCGCGATCATGAAGTGCGCCATGTCCTCGCCCGGGGAGGACATCGAGCCCGCCGGCTCGGGACCGATGAACTCGAACGGCTGCGGCTCCTCGGAGGCGAGGCGGTAGCCGTTCGACATGAGCGGCGCGAGCGCCTGCGGCAGCGGCTGCCGGAAGGTCGAGTGCGCCATGTCGAGCGGCTCGAAGATGTGGTGCTCGATGTA
>JASHVF010000419.1 GCA_030039615.1 Gammaproteobacteria bacterium
CGTGTCGCCGGGCCGCACCGGCACGCGCGACTGCAGCACCACCGGACCGGCGTCGAGCTCCGGTATGACGAAATGCACGCTGGCGCCGTGGGTCGCATCGCGCGCCTCGAGCACGCGCCGGTGCGTGTCGAGGCCGCGGTAGCGCGGCAGCAGCGAGGGGTGGATGTTGAAGAGCCGCCCGAGGTAACGCGCCACGAACTCACCCGACAGTACGCGCATGAAGCCGGCGAGCGCGAGCGCCTCCGGCCGATAGCGCTCGAGCACGTCCGCGAGCGCGCGCTCGAAAGGTTCGCGTCCGCCCGCCGGCGCCACGGTCGCGGTCTCGAGGCCGCGCGCGCGCGCCGTGTCGATACCGCCGGCGCCGGCGCGGTCGGCGATCACCGCGACGATCTGCGCCGCCAGCGCGCCGCTCGCGCAGGCGCGCGCCAGCGCCTCCATGTTGGAACCGCGCCCGGAAATGAGGATCGCGAGCCTGAGTTTCGTGCCGGCGCTCATTCCCGGATATGCACGCCGCGCCCGCCCGCCTGCACCGCGCCGATGACCGCGGCCGTCTCGCCGTGCGCGCCGAGCAGCTCGACCGCGGCGGCGGCGCGCGCCGCCGGCACGATCGCCACCATGCCGATGCCGCAGTTGAAGGTACGGTACATCTCCGCCGGCTCGATGTTGCCGGCGCGCTGCAGCCAGTCGAACACCGGGTCGCGCGGCCAGCGGCTGCGCTCGAGCAGCGCCTCGAGGCCGGCAGGCAGCACGCGCGGGATGTTGTCGCTGAGACCGCCGCCGGTGATGTGCGCGAGGCCATGTACCGGCAGCGCCTTGAGCAGCGCCAGCAGCGGCTTCACGTAGATGCGTGTCGGCGCGAGCAGCCGCTCGAGGAGCGGCCGCCCGCCCACCGCTGTGTCGGGCGTCGCCCCGGCGTGCCTCAGGAGCTTGCGGATGAGCGAGTAGCCGTTGGAATGCGGCCCGGAGGAGGCGAGGCCGATGATGGCGTCGCCGGCGACGGTGCGCGTGCCGTCGATGATGGCGTCCTTCTCGACGACCCCGACGCAGAACCCGGCGAGGTCGTAGTCCTCGCCGTGATACATGCCGGGCATCTCCGCGGTCTCGCCGCCGACCAGCGCCGCGCCGGCCTGCACGCAGCCCTCGACGATGCCGCGTACGACGGCCTCGGCCACGCCGACGCGCAGCTTCCCGGTGGCGTAGTAGTCGAGGAAGAACAGCGGTTCGGCGCCCTGCACCACCACGTCGTTGGCGCACATCGCCACGAGGTCGATGCCGATGGTGTCGTGCCTGCCCAGATCGATCGCGAGCCGCAGCTTGGTGCCGACGCCGTCGGTGCCCGATACCAGCACCGGGTGCCGGTAGCCGGCCGGCAGCTCCACCAGCGCGCCGAAGCCGCCGATGCCGGCGAGCACCTCGCGGCGCTGCGCGCGGCGCACCAAAGGCTTGATGCGCTCGACCAGCTCGTCGCCGGCGTCGATGTCGACGCCCGCATCACGGTAGGTAATGCCAGGATGCTCACTCATAAGATTTGCCGAGGGCGGGCTCGCCGCCGTCGGGGCAGGCGAGCGTATGCTATTCTACATTCCCCGCCCGGGTGTGCGATCCGCACGATGCCTCAACCGAATCCGGAATCAACCGCCGCCAGGCGGCGCGTGCGCGCGACGCTCGCCGCTCTGCTCGTGCTCGGCGGCGTGCTGGCGCCGCCGGCCTGGGCGCTGCGGCCGGTGCGCGTCTACGAAGTCGATCTCGAGGAACAGTCGCCGCTCGCGGTGCAGAATGCGATGCGCCAGGCGTTGGTGCGCGCCACCGGGCGGCGCGAGTCCGCCGACGATCCGGCGCTCGCCGCACTGGTCGCGGACGCGGCGCGCTACGTGAAGAGCTACGCCTCCGGTGCCCGCGGCGAGCCGCAGGTGGTGTTCGACGGCGCGGCCGTCGAGCACGCGATCGATGCCGCCGGCCGCAGCCTCTGGAGCCGCGAGCGCCCGTTCACGCTCATCGTGCTGTACCCGCCGCCGGGGCGCAGCGAGGCCGAGGCCGCGCGGGGCGAGCTCGAGCGGGCCGCGACCGAGCGCGGCCTGCCGGTCAGCGTGATCCCGCTGCCGGTGCTCGACGCGGGCGGCAATGCGCTCGGCGCCGATGCGCTGCTGCAGTCGGCGCAGCGCTACGGCGGCGACCAGGTGCTGATCGGGCGCAGCGACGCCGCCTTGGCCGCGGGGCAGCTGCAGTGGACGCTGTACACACGCGCCGAGACGCAGAGCTGGTCCGGAACCTTGAGCGCCGGCGTCGACCACACGGTCGACCTGCTGGCGCCGCCGCCGGGCGGGGCGGGCGGCGAGGTCCCGGCCGCCATGCGCGTGCGCATCGAGGGCGTCGCGGGGCTCAGCGACTACGCCAACGTCGAGCGGCTGCTCGAGAGCATCCCCGGCGTGCGCCGTGCCGACATCGCCGAGCTGGACTCGAACAGCATCACCTTCGAGGTCGAGTCGCGTGGCGGGGCCGCCGCGCTCGAGCGCGAGCTGACCGGCTCGCCGCGTCTGGCGCGCGTGACGCCCGGCGCGCCGCGGCTCGTGTACCGCTACCAGCCGCAGGGCTGAAGCCGCGCCGCCCGCGCGCCTCGCTCCGATCGTGCGCCACCTCCCGAACCTCATCTGCCTGATCCGCATCGGCCTCATCTGGCCGATCATCGCGGCGCTGCAGCGCGCCAACATGCCGGCGGCGCTCGGGCTGTTCGCGCTCGCGGGGTTCTCCGACGGCCTCGACGGTTATCTCGCCAAGCGTTTCAACTGGACCTCCGAGCTCGGCAAGGTCCTCGACCCGCTCGCCGACAAACTGCTGCTCATAACGGTGTTCGTCGAGCTGGCGTGGCTCGGGATGATTCCCTGGTGGCTGGCCGCGGCGGTGGTGGCTCGCGATGTCATGATCGCCCTCGGCGCGCTCGTCTATCGCCTGTGGTTCGGTCCGTTGCGCGGGCGGCCGACGATCGTCAGCAAGATCAACACGGCGCTGCAGCTTCTGTACGTCATGCTGATCACGCTGAATGCCGCCGCCGGCGTGCCGCCGCGCGAAGTGCTGGACGCCGTGGCGGCACTCACGCTCGCCTCCACGGTGCTGTCGGGACTGCACTACGTGGTGAGCTTCACGCGCCGGGCCTGGACGCCCGCGCGCGCCGCCTAGCACGATGCGCCAGCTGCCGCTCGGCGTGCGCCTGCCGGACCGCGCGCTGCTCGAGAGCTTCCTGCCGGGGCGTAATGGCGAAGCGCTGGCGTACGCGCACGCGGTGGCGCGCGGCGAGGCACGCGGCGCCACCTGGATC
>JASHVF010000048.1 GCA_030039615.1 Gammaproteobacteria bacterium
GGCGACGACGAGATGCTGCACCGGCGGCTGCTCGCCTACGTGTCGGATTTTTTTCTGCTCGACACCGCGACGCTGCCGCACGGCACCTCGTTCCTCAAGCCCTCGCTCATCATGGCGACCATCGACCACGCCATGTGGTTCCACCGGCCGCTGCGCGTCGATGACTGGCTGCTGTGCGCCATGGACAGCCCGAGCGCCTCGGGCGCCCGCGGCTTCGCGCGCGCCAGCGTCTTTGCCCGCGACGGACGTCTGGTCGCGAATGCGGCTCAGGAGGGCCTCATCCGCCAGCGCTGAGCGCCGCGACGGCGCTTCAGTGCGCCGCGCGCGCAGCGAGTGCGTCGATGTCCTTGAGCAGCAGGGTGTTGAAGCGCTCGGGCGCTTCCAGCATGGGGAAATGCCCGCTGTGCAGTACGTCGAGCGTGAAATCGGGCAGCGCCTTCCTGATGCGCTCGGCGTCGGTGGGCGCCAGGTCCGAGTTGATGGCGTACACCGGCACGTGCACGTTCGGCAACAGCGTCGCCAGATCGAACGCCAGCAGCTTCTCGAGCGTCGGCACCGCCACCGCCGGCGAGCGCAGCGACATGTCGTAGGCCACCTTCTGCACCAGCTGCGGATCGGCGCCCTTCTCGAACAGTGAATCGGTCACCAGCGCACGCGTGCTGCCCACGAAATCGCCGCGAAATGGCGCAAGCTTGGCCTCGATCTCCCCGGCGCTGAGCGGCGGCAGGCCGACCGAGCGCAGCGCATCCACGGCGATGACGCCGATGACGCGCGCGCCGATGCGCGGCGCGGCCGCCAGCGCTACATCGGCCCCCATCGAATGCCCCACCAGCACGATGTGCGCGTTCGGCACCTGGCGGGCGATGGTGGCGACGTCCGCGGCGTAGTTGGCGATCGACCAGTCGCTGCGGTTGGCGCCCGAGGCGCCGTGGCCGGCGAGATCGAGCGCCACCACGGTATAGCGCGCCTTGAGAGCATCGAACTGCCCACGCCAGTAGTCGGCGTTTTCGCACCAGCCGTGGATCAGGAACACCGCGGGCTCGCCCCGCCCGAACACCCGGTACTCGAGGTGCACCAGGTCGTCCGACATCACGATGCGCGGTCCCTCATCGCTGCGTGCGGCTGCCGGCGCGCTCGCCGCTGCAGCGGCGGCCGGTGGCTTGGCGCCCTGGCTGCAGGCCGCGAGCGCCAGCGCCATGATCACGACTGACGATGCGCGATGCGACATGCGCCTCCCCCTCATCCGCTGCGCAGGACCTTGCCGGGATTCATGATGCCGTTGGGATCGAGCGCGCGCTTGACGGCGTGCATCAGCGCGAGCTCGGTGGCCGGAGCATAGCGCTCGAGCTCGGCGACCTTGAGGCGTCCGATGCCGTGCTCGGCGCTGAAGCTGCCGCCGAGGGCGGCGGCCAGATCGTGCAATGCGCGGCGGACCTCCTCGCCGCGGGCCAGCAGCGCAGCGCCCTCCGCGGGCCGCGCCTGCAGGTTGAAGTGCAGGTTGCCGTCGCCAACGTGCCCGTAGGCGATGAGGCGCGCGCCGGGCACGTGCGCCGCGACCCACTCGGCGCCGCGTGCCACGAACTGCGGCAGCGCGCTCACCGGCACCGAGATGTCGTGCTTCAGGCCCGGCCCCTCGTGGCGCTGGCTCTCGGGGATGGTCTCGCGGATCTTCCAGAGCGCCGCGCGCTCGCGCTCGCTGCGCGCCACCACCGCGTCCTCGATCAGGCCGGCCTCGAGCGCCGCGCCCAGCGCTTCGGTGAGCAGCGCCTCGAGCGGCTCGGCGGCACGCGCCGAGCCGAGCTCACACAGTACGTACCATGGGTGCGCCGCCTCGAGCGGGTCGCTCACTCCCGGGATGTGTCTGGTGGTCAGCTCGACAGCGATGCGCGGGATGAGCTCGAAGGAGCTCACCAGGTCGCCGCTCGCCTCGCGCAGCCGCGCGAGCAGCGTCACGGCGGCCGCCGGGCTCGGCACCGCAACGAAGGCAGTGGCGGCGCTCTTGAGCTGCGGGAACAGCTTAAGGCTCGCGGCCGTGATCACCCCGAGCGTGCCCTCGGCGCCGAGGAACAGGCCGCGGATGTCATAGCCGGTATTGTCCTTGCGCAACGCCGTGAGGCCGGGAAGCACGCGGCCGTCTGCCAGCACCACTTCGAGTCCGAGCACCAGGTCGCGCATCATCCCGTAGCGCAGCACGTGCACGCCGCCGGCGTTGGTCGAGAGGTTGCCGCCGATCTGGCAGCTGCCCTGCGAGCCGAGGCTGAGCGGAAAGTGGCGCCCGGCGGTCTCGGCGGCCTCCTGCACGCGGGCGAGGACGCAGCCGGCCTCGGCGATCAGCGAGTAGTTCTCCGGGTCGACGCTGCGGATGCGGTTGAGCCGCGCGAGGGCGAGTACCAGCTGCGCGCCCGACTCGTCGGGAGTGGCGCCGCCGCAGTAGCTGGTGTTGCCGCCGTGCGGCACCACGCCGACGCGCGCCGTGTTGCAGGCAACGACCACCCGCGACACCTCCTCGACCGAGCGCGGCAGCGCCACGGCGAGCGCGCGTCCGCGATACAGCCGGCGGTGGTCGGTGAGGTAGGGCTCGCACGCCTCGCCGGTGATGAGATCCCCGGGGGCGAGAATCCCGCGCAGCGTCCCGAGAAGGTCCACCGCTTAGCAGGCGGGCGGCTTCAGCTCGCGGGGCCGAGCGCGCGCAGCGCCGCGATGCGCTCGTCGATCGGCGGATGGCTCATGAAGAGCCTTCGCAAGCCGCTGCCGAGGTCGCCGCCGGCGATGCCGAAGGCCGCGAACTGCTGGGTCGGCAGCGGCTCGTGCACGCGCTTGAGCTCCTCGAGCGCGGCGATCATGTTGCCGGTGCCGGCGAGCCGTGCGCCGCCGCGGTCGGCGCGGAACTCACGATAGCGCGAGAACCACATGACGATCGGCGTGGCGAGGATGCCGAAGGCGATCTGCAACACGTAGAAGGTGAGGAACGAGGCGATGCCGCGGCCGTCGTCGGAGCGGAACACCGCGCGGTCGATGATGTTGCCGACCACCCGGGCGAGGAACAGCACGAAGGTGTTGACCACACCCTGGATCAGCGCGAGCGTCACCATGTCGCCATTGGCCACGTGCGTGATCTCATGGCCGAGCACCGCCTCGATCTCCTGGCGGTTCATCCGCTGCAGCAGGCCGCTGCTCACCGCCACCAGCGCGGAGTTGCGGCTCATGCCGGTCGCAAAGGCGTTGGGCTCGGGCGAGTCGAAGATGCCAACCTCGGGCATGCCGATATTCACGTTGCGGGCGTGATGCTCGACCACGGAAATCAGCCACTGGCCGGTGGCATCGGCCGACTGCGGAGCGATCACCTGCACTCCCATGAACATCTTGGCCTGCATCTTCGACATCGCCAGCGAGACGAACGCGCCGCCGAAGCCGAACAGCGCCGCCCACACCAGCAGCCTCTGCATGCTCTGGCCGTGGGCTGCGAGGTAGCTGTCGATGCCCAGCAGATGCGCGACGATGCTCAGCACCGCCAGCACTGCCAGGTTGGTCACGATGAACAGGAGGATGCGTTTCATGGCGAGTTTCAGCGCACAAATGGGGCAGGCACTGTACCGTTACCCCTTCTGACCTGCCAGCCTTGGGGGCGGCGGCCGGGTTTTCAAGGCCCGGACCGGCGGGCGCGCCCGCTCAGGAAATCACCACCCCGAGGGCCCGACCCAGCAGGAAGGTCAAAGTTCCCGCCGCGCCCCCGATCAACACCATGCGCAGCGCGCTGCGCAGCGCATCGCGCCCGGTGAACAGCGACAGCGAGAGACCGACGAGAAACAGCGCTACCCCTGTCATGATCGCCGACGCGACCACCGCGGTGGTGCCGCTCAGTCGGCCGAGGAACGGGATGAGCGGCACCAGGGCGCCGAACGCGAAGGTGACGAACGAGGCGCCGGCCGCACGCCAGGGAGAACCCAGGTCGTCGGGGTTGAGCCCGAGCTCCTCGCGCGCCAGCACATCGAGCGCCTTCTCCGGTCGGGCCAGCAGTGCGCGGCTCACCGCGCGCGCCTGCGCCAGCTCGACGCCGCGCGCCTCATAGATGAGCGCCAGCTCCTCGGCCTCCTCCTCGGGGTATTCGGCGAGCTCCTCGCGCTCGAGCGCCATCTGGTAGTCGTACATCTCGCGCTGCGAGCGCACCGAGACGTACTCGCCCGCTGCCATGGAGAGCGCGCCGGCGAGCAGTCCCGCCGCCCCGGACATGAGCACGAAGCTCGGGGCGACGCCGGTGCCGGCGACTCCCAGCACCAGGGAGAGGTTCGATACCAGGCCGTCGTTCACGCCGAACACGGCCGGCCGGAGACTGCCGCCGAGGCTGCTGCGGTGGCGCGCCCCGACCTGGGCGAGGGTGGTCGGCATTTCGTGGCCGCCGATGGTGCCGGAGAGGGTGCTGTAGACCGAAAGGCCGCGCAGTTTCATCGCGGCCAGCACACCGCGCAGCGTGGCCGGCGGGAACCGCTCGAGCAGCCGCGCCACGATACGGGCGCGCAGCGAGGGAGTGAAGGCCTCGTGGCGGGCGCCGCTGCGGGCGGCGACCTCTTCCCAGCGCAGCGCCTGCGCTTCGGCGGCGAGCGCCAGTTGCTCGAACAGCCGTCGCCGGTGCGAGTCAGGCTCGGCGGCGGCTACCTGCCGATACAACCACGCCGATTCCTTCTCGTGATACCAGCTGTCGACGCCGGGGCCGCTCAATACTCGTCCTGCTCCTCGTCGCCGTCCTCCTCGTCGTCATCGTCCCAGTCGTCGTCGTCCTCGTCCTCGTCTTCCTCGTCCCATTCCTCGTCCTCGTCCGACTCTTCGTCGTCGTCGGACCAGCCTTCCGGCTCCTCTATGCGCTCGAGGTCCATCTCGTGCCACGCTTCGATGTCGAGCTCCTCGATGTCGCCGTCGAGATACTCGATCTCGATCAGCTCCGAGTCCTCATCGACCGACAGCACGCGGAACTGCTCTTCTTCCTCGAGGTTCTCGTACCACTGTCCGGGAACCGGTTCGTAATCTCTGCTCACCGCGTCGCCACCCTTCGTCAAGCAAATCGCCGCCGCATATCAGTTTAGGGGCTGCGCCTAAGTTGGGCAACGCAAGCCTCGAATGCGTATAGTTTTCCCACCATGAAAGGGGAGACTCCGCGCCACGCCGCGCCCCTGGTGCGGGCACGGCGTGTGGTCGTCAAGGTCGGCTCGGCGCTGCTGGTCGGCGGCGACAGCGGGCGGGTGAATCGCGCCTGGCTGGAGACGCTGGTCGAGGATCTGCTGCGGCTGCGCAAGCGCGGCCAGCAGGTCATCCTGGTGTCATCGGGCGCGATCGCCCTCGGCCGCGGCCGGCTCGGCCTGCGGGCCGGCGCGCTGCGGCTCGAGCAGAGCCAGGCGGCGGCGGCCGTCGGCCAGATGCGCCTGATCGCCGCCTACAAGGAGCTGCTCGAGGAGCACGCCGTCACCGTGGCGCAGATGCTGCTGACGCTGGAGGACAGCGAGCGGCGGCGGCGCTACCTCAACGCGCGCGCGACGCTCGAGGCGCTGCTCGAGCTCGGCGCACTGCCGGTGATCAACGAGAACGACACGGTCGCGACCGCCGAGATCCGCTACGGCGACAACGACCGCCTCGCCGCGCGGGTGGCGCAGATGGCCGGCGCCGAATGCCTGGTGCTGCTCTCGGACGTCGACGGGCTCTACAGCGCCGATCCCAACAGGGATCCGCGCGCCCGCATCGTGCCCGAGGTGCGGCACATCACCGCGGAGGTCGAAGCGATGGGCGGGCGCAGCGCCTCGCAGGTCGGCTCGGGCGGCATGACCGCCAAGATTCTCGCCGCCAAGATCGCGGTCGCGGCCGGCTGTCACATGTGCATCGCGGCGGGGCACCACCGCCACCCGTTGCGCCGCCTGGAGGAGGGCGCGCCCTGCACCTGGTTCGTGCCGAGCGCCACGCCGGTCGCGGCCCGCAAGCAATGGATCGCCGGGACGCTGCGCCCGGCCGGCTCGATCACCATCGACGCGGGTGCCCTGCGTGCGCTGCTCGAAGGCAAGAGCCTGCTGCCGGCGGGCGTCACCGCGGCGCGCGGCCGCTTCGAGCGCGGCGATACCGTGAGCGTGCTCACTGCCGACGGTGCCGAGGTGGCGCGCGGCATCGTCGCCTACTCGGACGCGGACGCGGCGCGCATCCTGGGGCGCAGGTCCTCCGAGATCGAGCAGCTGCTCGGCTTCCGCGGCCGCGACGAGATGATTCACCGCGACGACCTGGTGCTGGTACGGGATGCAGCCGCCGCGGCCGAAACGTCCGCCGCTGCGCACCCGGCCTGAGCGCGATGAGCACGGAACGCATCAGCGAGCTGCTGCAGGGGCTCGGCAAGGCCGCGACCGCCGCCGCCGGCACGCTGGCGCTCGCGCCCAGCGCACAGAAGAATGCCGCGCTCGCGGCGGCCGCCGCTGCGATCCGCGCGCGCCGCGACGATATTCTCGCCGCGAACGAGCGGGACCTGGCGGCGGCACGCGCCGTGCACATGAGCGGTGCGCGGCTCGAGCGGCTGCGGCTCGATGCCGAGCGCGTGGCGGCGATCGCCACCAGCGTCGCTGACGTGGTGGCGCTGCCCGATCCCATCGGCACCATCACGGCCGAATGGCACCGCCCCAACGGCCTCACGATCCAGCGCGTGGTGGTGCCGATCGGCGTCATCGGCATCATCTACGAGAGCCGGCCCAACGTGACCTCCGACGCGGGCGCGCTGTGCCTCAAGGCCGGCAACGCGGCGATCCTGCGCGGCGGCTCCGAGAGCCGCCACTCGAGCTCGGCGCTGCATGCGTGTCTCCTCGCGGGGCTCGAGGCCGCCGGCTTGCCGCCCGCCGCCATCCAGCTGGTCCCGACCACCGACCGCGCTGCGGTCGGCTACATGCTCTCGGGAATGACCGAGTACCTCGACTGTCTGGTACCGCGCGGCGGCAAGTCACTGGTCGCGCGCGTCCGCCAGGAGGCGCGCGTGCCGGTGATCGGCCACCTGGAGGGCAACTGTCACGTGTACGTCGACCGCGACGCGGAGCTCTCCATGGCGCGCGCCATCGCGCTCAACGCCAAGATGCGCCGCACGGGGATCTGCGGCGCGGCCGAGACGCTGCTCGTCGACCGCGCCTGCGTCGCCACCCATCTCGCCCCGCTGGTGCGCGACCTGCTCGAGGCCGGCTGCGAGGTGCGCGGCGATGAGACCGTGCGGGCGGTGGACCCGCGGGTGCGGCCGGCGAGCGAGGACGACTGGTACACGGAATACCTCGACGCCATCATCGCCGCGCGCGTGGTCGACGGCGTGGACGAGGCGATCGCCCACATCGCGCGCTACGGCTCGGCGCACACGGAGTCGATCGTCACCGCGAATCAGGCCACCGCCGAGCGTTTCCTGCGCCGCGTCGACAGCGCCGTGGTGCTGCACAATGCCTCGACCCAGTTCGCCGACGGCGGCGAGTTCGGCATGGGGGCGGAGATCGGCATCTCCACCGATCGCTTCCACGCGCGCGGCCCGGTCGGAGTCGAGCAGCTCACCAGCTACAAGTACGTGGTGCGCGGGGCCGGGCAGGTGCGCCCCTAGTCATAAGGCACATCCCTGTGCCTTCAGACGTGGGCGCCGGGCCTGGTGTGCTCGTGTTCGTGCGGCGCCGCGCAGCGCTCGCAGTTCACCCAGCCCGAGTCGCCGCCGACGTAGTGCTCCTTTTTCCAGATCGGCAGCCGGTGCTTGATCTCGTCGATGATGAAGCGGCAGGCGCGGAACGCCTCGTCGCGGTGCGCGGCGCTCACCCCGACCCAAACTGCGAGCTCACCCACGCTGAGATTTCCGAGGCGATGTGCACAGGCCGCGTGCGCCACGCCGAAGCGGGCGATCGCCTCGGCCACGATGCGTTCGGCCTCGCGTACGGCGAGCGGCTCGTAGGCCTCGTACTCGAGCAGCCGCACCCGCTGGCCCTCGTTGTGATCGCGCACCCAGCCCTCGAAGGCGGCGAAGCCGCCGCACGCCGGGTCGGCGAGCGCGCCGCGCAGCGCCGCCACCTCGAGCGGGGTGCGGCTGAAGATGAAGGGCCCGCTCATCGCGCCTTCAGCCGCCGGCGACCGGCGGGATGAACACCACCGCGTCGCCGTCCTTGAGCGGCGCCGACCAGTCGCCGAACTCCGAATTGATGGCGACCCGCAGCAGCGCGGCATCGAGCGAGAACGGATAGCGCGCCGCCAGCTCGCCGTAGAGCTCGCGCGGGGTGCGCGCCGACGTCACCAGTGCTTCCGAGCTGCGGCCGGCCTGCTCGCGCAGCAGGGCGAAATACTGCACGGTCACGCGTCTGGTGGTGGCGGGAGCCTCGCCGAGAGCGCTCATGGCGGATGCGTACTCCTCGGGTGTATTGGCGTTGTCGAGCGCGCGCGGATTCGGTTCCGCGATCAACTTGACGTCGGCCTGCGAGAGGAACTTGCGCGGACAGTTGCGGCCGCTGGCCAGGTAGGCGGCGAGGGCCGCACCGCTCGCCGGCTCATACACCGCGCACAGGGGCTCGGGCAGTCCATCGAGACTCGAGCGGAAGGCGGTCGCCAGCCGCTCGGGCGCGCGCTCCCGCAGCAGACAATCGAGCGTCGCCGCATCGAGCAGCGGCAGATCGCACGCCAACACCAGCCAGGCGCTCGCGGGGTGGCGTTCCTGGGCGGCGAGGATTCCGGCGATCGGTCCCAGGTCTTCCCGCGTATCCTGGATCTGCTCGAAGCGGCCGCGCAGCGGGTCGGTGCGTTGGTCGGCGCGCACCGAGACGAATGCCCGCGCTACGCGCGGCGCGAGCAGCGCCATCGCCTGCTCGAGCTGGGTGCGCGCGCCGATGCGCAGGGCTGCCTTGTCGCTGCCCATGCGTGTGCTGCGCCCGCCGGCCAGCACCAGCCCGTAGAGCGGCGCGCTCATGCGCCTCGGGCCGCGCGCCGCCGCGCGAACGCACGGCGGCCGCCGCTCTTGGCAAGCAGCCGCACAGCCGTGATCTCGATGTCGTGGGACAGCGCCTTGCACATGTCGTAGATGGTGAGCGCTGCCACCGCCGCTCCGGTGAGCGCCTCCATCTCCACCCCGGTGCGGTGATGCACCGCTACCCGGCAGCGCACCTCGAGCACGCCGGCGCTGCGCTGGGTGATCTCGACCTGGCAACTCTCGAGCGCCAGCGGATGGCAGAACGGAATCAGCTCGTGGGTGCGCTTGGCGGCCATGACACCGGCCAGGATCGCGGTGTCGAACACCGGGCCCTTGCTGGTGCGATGGCCGCTGTCGCGCAGCGCGCGCGCCACCGCCGGCGGCAGCCTGAGGCGCGCCTCGGCCTCAGCGACCCGCTGCGTCACTTGCTTGGCGCCGACGTCCACCATGGTGGGGCGGTCGCGTGCGTCGAGATGCGAGAGGCGCGGCCGCGGCATCAGCCACCGATGTAGAACATTTCGACCTTGCGGGGCTCGTCGGCGCCGTGCGGCAGACTGGCGCGCTGCTCGCTGTAGCGATCGGCGCGGCGCTGCCACACGGCCGCGATCAGCTCGAGCAGCCGCTCATCGCTCGCGCCGCCGCGCAACGCATCCCGCAGGCTGGTGCCGTGGGCGGCGAACAGGCACGTGTAGATGACGCCGTCGGAGGACAGCCGCACGCGCGAGCAGTCGCCGCAGAAGGGCTGCGAAACGGAGGAGATGAAGCCGACCTCTCCCTGGCCGTCGGCGAACGCGTAGCGCTCGGCGACCTCGCCGGTATAGTCGGGCTCGAGGACGGCGAGCGGCCAGCGTGCCGCGATGCGCGCCATCAGCTCCTTCGACGGCACCACCAGCTCCGAGCTCCAGTGGTTGCGGTTGCCGACGTCCATGTACTCGATGAAGCGCACGATCACGCCGCTGCCGCGAAAGCGCTCGACCAGCTCGAGCACGGTATGGTCGTTGACGCCGCGCTGTACGACGGCGTTGATCTTGAGCGGCTCGAGCCCGGCGCGGCGTGCGTGCTCGATGCCGTCCAGCACCTCGGCCGGGCTGCCGAAGCCGCCGCTCATGCGCGCGAACACCTGCGGGTCGAGGCTGTCGAGGCTGACGGTGATGCGCTTCAGCCCCGCGGCCTTGAGCTCGCTCGCATACTTGCCGAGCAGCACGCCGTTGGTGGTAAGCGCCACGTCGTCGACGCCGGGGATGGCGGTCAGGTCGCCGATCAGGTCCGCAAGTCCGGCGCGCAGCAACGGCTCGCCGCCGGTGAGGCGGAGCTTGCGCACGCCGAGCTGCACGAACAGGCGCGCCAGGCGCACGATCTCCTCGAATGACAGCCGCTCCTGCGAGCCGAGAAAGCGATACTTCTCGTGGTAGGTCTCGCGCGGCATGCAATACGGACAGCGGAAATTGCAGCGATCCATCACCGAGATACGCAGGTCGCGCATCGGGCGCTGGCGTTGATCCCGCGGCGCGGGCCGCCGGGTGAGCGGCACGATGACCTCTGTAATGGGCATCTTTTAAGTATGCGACCCGCGCAGGGCGCTGGCTATCGGCCGAAAGGGAGGCCGCGCGGGGCGGCTCACGACCAGCGGAAGAGGCGCGTGACGAAGCCCTTGGCGTAGGTGTTGGGGCCGGGCGGCAGCTCCACGAATCCATCGGTCCCGGCGAGCGCGGTGAAGTCTCCCGAGCCGTTGGTCGGCGCGGGCATCGCCCAGGCGCGCCCCCAGTCGTCCTGCTCGACGCGCACCGGCAGAAAATAGGTGAGCGGCGGGTTGACCGTCACCGCTGCGCCGAGCGCCAGGCGCTCGGCCGCCGGCGCATTCTGCCCGAGGCTCGCGAACAGCGCCGGCAGCACGTAGCGCGCCAGGCACACGAGTGTCGACACCGGGTTGCCCGGCAGCCCGAACACGGCGGCACCCGAGGGCGCGACGCCGAACCACAGTGGTTTGCCGGGCCGCTGCGCCACCTTATGAAAAATCGTGTGCACTCCGAGCTCTTCCAACACCTGCGGCACGAGATCGAACCTGCCCATCGAGACCCCGCCGGACAGCACCAGCACGTCGTGAGTCTCGAGGTGAAATCGCAGCCGTTCGCGCAGCTCCTCGGCGTCGTCCTGCAGGTGATCGTCCGCCACGCGCTGGAAGCCGTGCTCACGCAACGCGCTCACGATCGCGTAGGCATTGGAGCGCCTCACCTGGTGCGCGAGCAGCGGCTCGCCCGGCTCGATCAGCTCATTGCCGGTCGAGATGACGGCCAGCATCGGCTGGCTGCTGACGCGGATGCGCGCCATGCCGGCCGAAGCCGCAATGGCGACTTCCGGGGCCCGCAGCCGCGTGCCCGCCGACACCAGCAGCGTTCCCTGGCGGGTGTCGCTGCCGCGCCGGTGCACGTTGCGCCACGGCTCGACCCGCACGGCCTCACCGAGCAGCGCCTCATCCGAGGTTACCGTGAGCTCCTCGACCGGCACGACGCTGTCGCAGCCGAGCGGCAGCACGGCGCCCGTCATGACCTCGATGCAGGCGCTCGCCGCGGCCAGCGTCAGCGGCGGATCGCCCGCAGCCTGTGTGGCCTGCACGCGGAACGCGCGCCGACCCGCGGCGACGGCCTGGCTGTCGAGGGCGATGCCGTCCATGGCCACCCGGTCGAACGGCGGCTGGTCGCGCTCGGCGTAGATGTTCTCGCGCAGGACGCCCCCGGCGCACTGCGCGAGCGGCAGTGACTCGATCGGCAGGCACTGCAGGTGCTGCCCGATCAGCGCATCGGCTTCAGCGGGCGTCAGCAAGCTCAGGGCTTCTTGTTGTCGGCCGCCTTGGCCTTGAAGACCTTCACCTGCTCGTTGAAGCGCGCGGCCACGCTCTGCAGCTGGTCGATCGCGGCGTTGTGTTTCTGGGTCGCGATACGCTGCATGTCGGCCTTCTGCTCGGGCTTGAGCTTGTCGCCGCCCTTGGCGATGGCGTCGTCGACTTCCTTGTCGATGCAGCTGGTGTAGTCGGTGATGGCCTTGTTGTATTCGCCGACGGCCTTTTGCCCGGCGAGCATGTCTTGGAGCGTCGCGGTCGCGCCGTCCGGGAGCTTGTCGGGAGCGGCAGGGTAGGGGCAGTCGGCGTAAGCGGCGCCGGCCGAGAGCGCCGTGGTGGCGGCAAGGGCAAGGAGAACTTTCATGCGTTTTTATCCCGGACCGGTTGAAAAGGAGCGCTATCTTAAGAGGCGCGCAGGTGCCGCGGCTACTGGCGGCTGCGAAAGCAGTCGCGCCCGTGATCGTCCACGATCCCGACCGCCTGCAGATAGGCGTAGACGATGGTCGTGCCGACGAAGCGAAAGCCGCGCCTCGCGAGATCCTTCGAGATGCGGTCGCTGAGCGCGCTGCGGGCCGGGAGCTTGCCGCCCTTGCGGCGCCTGACGACAGGTAAGCCGCCGACGAACGACCACAGATAGCGGTCGAAGGAGCCGAGCTCGCGCTGCACCGCGAGCAGGGCGCGCGCATTACTCACCGTCGAATCGATCTTCAGGCGATTGCGCACGATGGCGGGGTCGCGCATCAGCCGCGCGCGGCGTGGCGCGTCGAAGCGCGCCACCTTACGCGGGTCGAAGCCGGCGAAGGCGCGTCGGTAGCCGGCGCGCTTGCGCAGGATCGTCGACCAGGAGAGCCCGGCCTGCGCACCCTCGAGGGTCAGCATCTCAAACAGCAGCCGGTCGTCGTGCACCGGTCGGCCCCACTCCTCGTCGTGGTAGCGCTGCATGTCAGGATCGGCATCGCGCGCCCAGCGGCAGCGCGGCCGGTCGGATTCATTGACGGCGATTAATCTGCTCACACGCCTCTCTCCGCGCGGCTAGACTAAACCGTGAAGCGAGTGTTTCCCACCGCCATCGCCGCGCTGTGCTGCGCGATCCTGCCTGTGCGCATGCTGCATGCCCAGGCCGGCCCACCCTACATCACCAACGACCCCGGAACACCCGGCGACGGCAACTGGGAGATCAACCTCGCCTCGATGACGACCCGCGCGGCGGGCGTGACCGAGTGGCAGATTCCGCAGATCGATCTCAACTTCGGGCTCGGTGAGCGCATTCAGCTCACCTACGAAGTCCCGTACGTCGTGCAGAGCGGAGACGGTACGCAGGCGAGCGGCTTCAGCAATGCCTATCCCGGCCTCAAGTGGCGCTTCCTCGATCAAGGCGAGGGCGGCTGGCAGATGTCCGTGTTCCCGCAGTTCGAGACCGCCGGATCGACGAGCGCGCAGCGCGCCGGTTTCGCCGAGCAGGGCTCGCGACTGCTGGTGCCGCTCGAGGTCGCGAGGTCGGTCGGTCCGCTCGATCTGGACTTCGAGGCGGGTTACTACTTCGCCCATCGCGGTCCCGAGGAGCGCATCCTCGGCTTCGTCGCGGGCCACAAGTTCACCGCACGACTCGAGCTCGACGCCGAGCTCTACAACGACCACGCGATGGGGGCTCCGCCCGACTACACGACGCTCGATCTCGGCGGCCGCTACCGGCTCGGCCGCGGCTTCATCCTGTTGTTCATGGCCGGGCGCAGCATCGCGGGCTCGAGCGGACAGCTCGACTTCATGAGCTATCTCGGGGTCCAGGTACTGCTGAGCGACTACGGCCTGCACCTGGAGAAGGAGGGCGAGAGCGACTAAAACGGTCCGTACAGCTCGCGCACCAGGTCCAGCACCAGGGCCTTCACCGACTCGAGGTTGATGTCCGCGATCGCGTAGTCTCCCACGGCGTTACCGCCGCGGCCGTCCGAGGTGTTGCGCTCGAAGTGGATCTGCCGCCGGTGGCGATCGGCGCGCGCCCGGAGGTAGGGGTATCCGCCGAAGCCGTGACCGAGCCGTGCGTGCCTGCTCACCGGGATGTCGATGCGCGCATCGTCCACATCGCTCACGACCTTGGCCGCCACACCGCGTTGCCTCAATGCCTCCGCCATCTGCTGCAGTGCGGGAATGATCACCTCCGCGAGGCACGCGGCCGCCGCCTGAGTGAAGCTCTCGGCGGCCGCGGTCTTCCCGGCGGTCTCGCTGCGCGCCTGCGCTACGCGGGCGTTGTGATGGGCAAAGATTGCGTCGAGCTCCTGCTCGATGTCCTTGGGCATGCTCGATAGCTTAACTCGGGGCGCGCCCGGAGAGATTCGAACTCCCGACCCTCAGGTTCGAAGCCTGATGCTCTATCCAACTGAGCTACGGGCGCGGCGCGCGGATTCTACTGCGCGGCTCCCGTGCACGCCTAACGGGCGCCCAGGGGTTCGCCAAGCGGCACGGCACGCGGCAGAATGCCCGGCGCGGCAACGAGGGGAGCCAATGATGAACAACGTCTCCAGGCGCGCATTCTTCCGGTTGACGGCTGCGGGAGCGGCGCTGGCTGCCGGCGGGCCGGTGAGAGCAGCGTCCCCCGGGGTCCCCGATCTCGCCTCGATGACCCGCGACGCGCAGCCGATCAGCACCGAGGAGCACGGCGCGCGGCTCGCCAAGCTGCAGCGCCTGATGCAGCAGCAGAAGACCGCGGCCTTTCTGGTCGAGGCCGGCGCCTCGCTCGAGTACTTCACCGGCGTGCGCTGGCATCGCACCGAGCGCACCACCGCGGCACTGATCCCGGCCGAGGGACGCGTGGTGGTTGTCACTCCCTACTTCGAGGAGCCGTCGGTACGCGAGACGCTCAAAGTGGCGGCCGATGTGCGCCCGTGGAAAGAGGACGAGAGTCCCTTCGAGCTGCTCGCCGGCGCGCTGCGCGAGCACCCGGCGGGGGATGCTCCGCTCGCCGTCGAGCCCACCACGCGGCTATTCATCGTCGATCACGTGTCGAAGGCCGCAAAGACGGCGCCGCGCGTGATACCGGGAGACGACCTGATCCGCGCCTGCCGGATGCACAAATCCGCGCACGAGATCGCGCTCATGCAGACGGCCAACGACGTTACGCTCGCGGCGCTGCGCTATACGCACGGCCGCATCGAGGCGGGCATGCAGGCGGGCGACATCTTCGCTCTGATGGTGGCCGCCACCCAGGCCCTCGGCGGCGCGCACGAGTTCACGCTGGTGCTGCTCAACGATGCCAGCGCCTTCCCCCACGGCTCCATCAAACCGCAGCAGGTGCGGGACGGCTCGGTGGTCCTCATCGACACCGGCTGCAACGTCTACGGCTACCAGTCCGACATCTCGCGCAGCTGGGTGTTCGGCACGGTCTCGGCCCGTCAGCGGGACTTGTGGAACACGGTGAAGCGCGGCCAGGAGCTGGCGCAGGAGACGGCGAAGCCGGGCGTGCCCTGCGGCAACATCGACCGCGCGGTGCGTACCTTCTACGAGAGCAAGGGCTGGAGCCGCGACTATGGGCTGCCGGGCCTGTCGCATCGCACCGGGCACGGCATCGGCATGGAAGTCCACGAGGCGCCCTACCTGGTGCGCAACGACACGACGCCGCTCGAGGCCGGCATGTGCTTTTCCGACGAGCCCGGGCTCTACATCCCCGGGGAGTTCGGTATCCGCCTCGAGGATTGCTGGTACATGACGGAGAGCGGACCGAAGCTCTTCACGCCGCTCGCCAGGTCGATCGAGGAGCCGATCTGAGCACCCGGGAGCCGCACGCATGTCACTGTTCGATCTGACGGGCAAGGTGGCCCTCATCACCGGCTCGAGCCGCGGCATCGGCAAGGCCATCGCGGTGCAGATGGCCGCGCACGGTGCGCGGGTCGTCGTCTCGAGCCGCAAGCAGGAGAGCTGCGATGCGGTGGCGGCGGAGATCAGGGCCGCGGGCGGCAGCGTGCTCGCGCATGCCTGCCACGTCGGCCACAAGGACGAGCTGCGCGGCCTGGTCGATGCGAGCATCAGAGCCTTCGGCCGCATCGACATCCTGGTATGCAATGCTGCCACCAATCCCCACTTCGGGCCCTCGGCCACCATGTCCGACGAGGCCTTCGACAAGCTTCTGCATACCAACCTCTACAGCAACGTCTGGCTCTGCAACCTGACGTTGCCGGCGATGGCCGAGCGCAAGGACGGAGCCGTCATCATCGTCTCCTCGGTGAGCGGCTTCATGGGCAGCGCGCTGCTCGGCGGCTACGGGATCTCCAAGGCTGCCGACATGCAGCTGGCGCGCAATCTCGCGGTCGAGTGGGGTGCACACAATATCCGCGTCAACTGCATCGCCCCGGGGGTGATCCGCACGCAATTTTCCAAGGCTCTGTGGGCGGATCCGGCGCGGGCCGAGGCGCTGGCGCGTGCCTACCCGCTCAGGCGCCTCGGCGAGCCGGACGACTGCGCCGGGGTGGCGGTGATGCTGGCCGCGCGGGCCGGCAGCTTCATCACCGGTCAGACCATAGTCATCGACGGCGGCGGCCTGATCGGCGGCGGCGAGCGGCTGCTGTAGCGCGCGCCGCTCCTCAGGCGGAACGCGGCTTGCGCGTGCCGTAGTAGCCGATCGCGAGCAGCGCGAACCACAGCGGCGCGACGAACAGCGCAACGCGCGAGTCCGGGTCGCGCCACAGCATCACCGTCACCAGCACCAGGAACGCGAGCACCAGGTAGTTCGCCAGCGGCGCCCCCGGCATGCGAAACGGCGCCGGCGCGGCGCGCCCGGCGGCCACCGCGCGCCGGTATCCGGCGTGCGCGACCAGGATGATTCCCCAGGTCCAGAGCGTGCCGATGAGCGCGATGCTGGTCACCATGGTGAATACGCGCTCGGGCACCAGGTAGTTGAG
>JASHVF010000420.1 GCA_030039615.1 Gammaproteobacteria bacterium
CATGCGCACGGCTCATGCGCACGGCTCATGCGCACGGCTCATGCGCACGGGTCATGCGCACGGGTCATGCGCACAGAGTCCCCGCCCGAAGGTTGCGGAGCGAGCAAGCGCGCTACTGGGTGGGCCCGGAGGGCCGCGGGTGTCCGGAAACGGGGCTGACTACGGTGCTACGCCGGCGGTACCCGAGTCGGCGCGCAGCTGGCGCTCGACGTCGTCGAGTGAGGTGTGGCGGATATCCTTGCCGTGCACCATGTAGATCACGTACTCGCTGATGTTCTTGGCGTGATCGCCGATGCGCTCGAGCGCGCGCACCACCCACATGACATCCAGCGCCCGGCGAATGGTGCGCGGGTCCTCCATCATGAACGTGATGCTCTGGCGCTGGATGGCTTCGTACTCCTCGTCCACCAGGCGGTCCTGGCGCGCCACCCGCAGCGCCGACTCGACGTCGAGCCGCGCGAACGCATCGAGTGCATCGTGCACCATCTCGGAGACCACGCGCCCGAGATGCTTGATCTCTCGGTACTTGTCCGCGGGGCGCTCCATGGTGGCGAGCCGCGAGGCGATGTAGCCGATCTTCTCGCCCTCATCTCCGATGCGCTCGAGGTCGGTGATGGTCTTGATGATCGCGACGATCACCCGCAGGTCGCCGGCGGCTGGGGCGCGGGTGGCGAGGATGCGGCTGCACTCGTCGTCGATCGCGATCTCCATGTTGTTGACCTGGTAGTCGTCCATCGCGACCGCCTCGCCGAGCGAGCTGTCGCCCTCCACCAGGGCAGTGATCGCCTTATGCAGCTGCTGCTCGACGAAGCCTCCCATGCCGAGCACCTTGCTGCGCACGCGCTCGAGGTCCTCGTTGAAACGACGCGAGATGTGGTGGCTGAGATCGGCGCTTTCCATCGGTGCCTCTTGTCGAAGCCTCACTCGGTCAGGCGGCGCGCCGTGAGGCGCGCGGCCAACCGTCCGATGATAACGGAACTGCGGCTGGCGCCCAGCGTGGCGCGCAGCGGCGCAGGAATCGGGGCGAGACCGCAGAGGAACTGGGTGGTGGCCGCGTCCCAGCTGAAGGTCGCGGCACGCTCGGCACATACGCGCCGATCCAGGCACAGCGCCCCGCGCACGGCGCGGGCCAGATCGGTATCGAGGACGCCCGTCACGCCGGGCTCGATGACGTCGAGGGGGCCCGGCACGGGAAACGCCGCGACCGGCACCCCGCAGGCGAGCGCCTCGATCATTGCCAGCCCGAAGGTATCGGTGAGGCTCGGGAACACCAGTACGTCGCAGCCTGCGAGCAAGGTCGCCAGCGCCTCGCCGTGCCGGAAGCCGGTGAAGCGCGCCCGCGGGTGGCGGGCCGCAAGCGCGGCGCGCGCGGGCCCATCGCCGATCACGACCTTGGTGCCGGGGAGCTCGAGGCCTAAAAAGGCGTCGAGATTCTTCTCGACGGCGAGCCGCCCGACGTAGGCCATGATCGGCCGCGGCAGGCCCTCGAGCTCCGGGTGCGCCGCCTCGAGCGGCCGGAAGCGTCGCAGGTCCACGCCACGGCGCCACAGGTGCAGGTGCCCGAAGCCGTGCCCGCCGAGCTCCTTCTCGAGGGAATGGCTGCTCACGAAGGTGCGGCTGGCGGCCCCGTGGAAGCGGCGCAGCCACGCGTAGCTCACCGCCAGCGGAATCGGCCAGCGCGCCGCCAGGTACTCGGGGTAACGCGTGTGATACGAGGTCGTAAAGGGGACGCGACGGTGTCGGCAGTAGCGTCGCACCGCGAGCCCGAGGGTGCCTTCGGTGGCAATATGGATCGCGTGGGGCCGAAAGGCCTTCAGCTCCCGTGCGACGTAGGCCCCGGGGTTCACCGCGAGGCGAATCTCCGGGTAGCTCGGGCAGGGAATGCAGGCAAGGTTCTGCGGCGAGAGCACGCGCACGGCGTGACCGAAGCGCATCAGCGTCTCGGCGGTCGCCTTGAGGGTGGTGACTACGCCGTTGGTCTGCGGCGCCCAGGCGTCCGTTGCGAGTACGATCCTCACGCCGCGTCGGCGAGCAGTCCGGCCGCGCGGCGGCGCGGTGCGAGGGCGGCATGCGGCCAGCGCAGCAGCTGCAGCTCCCCGCCCGGGGCCTCGACGAGCGCCGAGCACGACTCGACCCAGTCGCCGGTGTTGCAGTAGAGCATGCCGTCGAGCCGGCAGAGGTTGGCGCGGTGGATGTGGCCGCATACCACGCCGTCATAGCCCTGCGCGCGCGCGTGGTCCGCCGCCACCCGCTCGAACTTCTCGATGTAGCGTACGCTGGTCGGAATGCTGAGCTTCAACCGCTCGGCGAGCGGCCAGTAGGCCTTGCCGAGGGCGCGGCGGATGTTGTTGACGCGATCGCTGACGCGCACCGTGAGCTCGTACAGGACGTCTCCGAGTCGGGTGAGCCACGGCGGGCAGCTGACGATGCCGTCGAACTGGTCGCCGTGCATCACCAGCAGCCGCTCACCGCGCGCGGTGCGGTGCACCCACTCGCGGTGAACCTCGAACTGGGTCTGCAGCATCTCGGCGAATACCCCGAGGCTCTCGTCATGGTTGCCCGGGATATAGACGAGGCGCGTGCCCGCGCGTCCGCGGGCGAGCAGCGTTCGGACCACCTGGGTGTGCTCGGGCGACCAGAACACCCGCCGGGCGAGGCTCAGCGCGTCGACGATGTCGCCCACCAGCACGATGGTCTCGGCGTGCACACCGGCGAGAAACTCGTTGAGCTCCCGCGCCCGGGCGTGTCGATAGCCCAGATGGATGTCGGAGAGAAACAGCGTCCTTACTCGCGTCCCGCGTCGCACGTTGCCGTTTGCCATGCCAGGCCCACCCATGGATGTCCTCAGGGTGCCCCAAGGGTCGCGCCCGCATGTTTCTGCTGCGTTACAGCATCGCTAAAGTTTTCTTACGAATTAGTAGGTTGCAGGACGAAAACTAAGCAATTTCTGTGCTAAGCGTCTCAAGCTCCTGTTTTACGAGCCGCTCGGGCGGGAAGTGGCAAGTGAAGGTACTCCCCTCGCCGAGCGTGCTCTGCACCTCGAGGGTGGCTCCGTGTCGCTGCAGCACGTGCTTGACGATCGCGAGCCCGAGTCCTGAACCGCCCGTCGCGCGCGAGCGCCCGGCGTCGACGCGGTAAAAGCGCTCCGTCAGTCGCGGAATGTGCTCGGAGGGAATGCCGAAGCCGGTATCGCTAACCGCCAGATGCCCGCCTTCCTCGTCCGTCCACCAGCGCATCTCGATCGAGCCCTCGGGCGGGGTGTATTTCGCGGCGTTGTCGACCAGGTTGGAGAACGCCGAGTGGATCTCGGGCTCATCACCGATCAGCTGTGCGCTGGACTCGGACCGCACACGCACGTCCTGGGGGTGCACCGGGCGAGCCAGCACGTCCTTGCGCAAGAGCGCCAGCAGGGCGTTGACGTCGATCGGGCCGCCGCCGACTACCTCGTCGCTCTCCTCGAGCCGCGAAAGCTCGAGCAGGTCGCGGATGATGCCGGTCATGCGCTCGGCCTGGCGGCGCATCTCGGCGACCGGGCCGAGCAGATCCGGATCGAGCGCCGCGTCCTGCCCGAGCGTCTCGAGGTAACCGGACACTACCGTGAGCGGCGAGCGCAGCTCGTGCGAGGCATTGGCGACGAAGTCGCGCCGTACGGCCTCGAGGCGCATCTGCCGCGACACATCGCTCACCAGCAGCAGCAGCTGGCCGTCCCCGTAAGGTGCGACCTGCAGCGAGAGGTAGCTGTCCTCGCCCATCGTCGGACGAATGACCACCGGGTTCGAATAGTCCTGACGCGCGAGATAGCGCACGAACTCGGGCTCGCGCAGCAGGTTATCGATGCGCATGCCGAGGTCCGCGGTGCTGCGCAGCTCGAGCAGGCGCGCCGCATTGCGGTTGAACCACACGATCTCACGCTGCGCATTGAGGATGACCACGCCGTTCGGCAGCGCCGCGGTCGAGCGCTGCAGCTGGCGCATCAGCTGTACGAAGCGCTGCTTGTGGAAGCGCTTGCGCCGGTGCAGCCTCACCACCTGGGCGATGATCTCGCCCCACACGCCGCCGACGTCCGGCGGATCGGCGTAGTTGCGGTGTCGCAGCCACCATTCGAGGCGAAAGAGGTTCGCCAGCACCCACCCGAGGTGCACAGCCAGCGCGCAGGCGAGCCCCGCCCAGAGATTGCCGAGCAGCCAGCCGGCGCCGAGTCCGACCAGCACCGTGGCGAGGACACGCCCGGCGGAGAACCACCACATCTGCGTCGCGGGCTGCATCGATGCCCCGCTCTCCTTCAGCGCCTCTCAGACCGTGCGGGCGGAGAACCGGTAGCCCGAGCCGCGAACGGTCTGCACGAAGCGATCGTATCCGAATTCCTCGAGCGCCTTGCGCAGGCGGCGGATGTGGACGTCGATGGTGCGTTCCTCGACGTACACGTTACCGCCCCAGATGCGGTCGAGCAGCTGGTCGCGCGTGTAGACGCGCTCCGGGTGCGTCATGAAGAACTCGAGCATGCGGTACTCGGTCGGACCGAGGCCGACGGTCCGCGGACCCACCATGACGCGGTGACTGCCCTGATCCAGCACCAGGCCTTCGAATTCGATCAGCTCATCGACGCCGGTCGGCGTGGAGCGGCGCAGCACGGCGTTGATGCGCGCGAGCAGCTCGCGCGGCGAGAAGGGCTTCGTGACATAGTCGTCAGCCCCGCCCTCGAGACCGGCCACCTTGTCGCTCTCCTCGGCGCGCGCGGTGAGCAGAATGATCGGCAACTCGCGTGTCTCGCGGTCACGCTTGAGCGCGCGGGTCAGCTCGAGTCCGCTCATGTCCGGCAGCATCCAGTCGACCAGAACGAGATCGGGGCGCGTGTCCGCGAGCGCCGCGCGTGCAGCGCGGCAATCCTCGGCCTCGCGGACCTCGAAGCCCGCTCGCTTGAGGCCAAAAGCGATCATCTCGCGGATCGGCCGCTCATCCTCGACGATTAGGACCTGCTTGGCGGGCATGCAGTGCCGAGTTCCCTATCTGACGCGCGTGTATTACAGGGGTACTGTGTTGCAGATTCGTGACAAGTCTGCAAGCGGGTGTGACAGTTTAATGACCGTCGGCCGGGGGTTGCACCACATCGTCGCGAAGATAGACGGGAAAGGCCTCTGCGGCGTCCAGGAGTCTCCCGGCCCTGACCGCGGGCACGGCCAGCAGGGCGATCTCGGCGGCCCGCGGGTGGAGTCCGTGCAACACCCTAAGGCCTTTGGACAGGGCCGCGAGAGCCGGGTAGGCCGCGAACCCGCTTCCCGCCCCCCACACCGCCGCATCCGCCGGCCACTCGGCGGGCAGGACGACGCGGCCCGGCGCGCCCGCCTGCTCGCTTCCCTTGAGCTCGGCCAGGCCGGCCGCCGAACGCTCGAAGCAGGCCCAGTAGACCTCGCGCATGCGCGCGTCGTTGCATACCAGGACGCGCTGCGCCGCGGACTCCTGGATAAGCACCCGCTGCGCTACGGCCCGCAGGTCCGACACCGCGACCACCGGGACCCCGGCACCGAAGCTCAGGCCCTGGGTGACGCTCGCGGCCAGGCGCACGCCGGTGAACGAGCCGGGGCCGCGCCCGAAGGCAATCGCCGTCAGCTCTGCGAGGGAGGCGCCCGCTTCGCTCAGCACCTCATCGATCATCGCGAGGATGCTCGCGGCGTGGCCGCGCTCGAGCAGACGCTCGCGCACGGCGCAGCCCGCCTCGCTGAGCAGCGCCGCGGAGCAGTTCTCGGTGGCGGTATCGAGCGCGAGAATCTTCACGGCGCGCTCGCCACGCGCGGCGCGGCGCGCGGGGCATGCTTGCGCAGGAAACGTCGCACCTCGTCCGCCTCGCGGGTGACGGTCATGGGAGGAAGCGCCGCGAGAAACACCCGGCCATAGCTCTTCTCGAGCATGCGCGGATCGCAGATGACGACTGCCCCGTAATCGTCCTCGCTGCGGATCAGACGCCCGGCACCCTGCTTCAGGGCCAGCACCGCCTCCGGCAGCTGGTAGTCGCGGAAGGCGTTGGCGCCCGTGGCATTCAGGTGCTCGATGCGGGCGCGCACCAGCGGATCGTCGGGTGATGCGAACGGCAGCTTCTCGATCACCACCAGGCGCAGCGCCTCCCCCTTGACGTCGACGCCCTCCCAGAAGCTCGCCGTGCCGAGCAGCACGCCGTTGCCGTCGGCGCGAAACTCCTGCAGCAGCCGCTCACGCGGCGCCTCCCCCTGCACGAACAGGCGATGCGGCAGCGACTCGCCCCAGCGCGCGCGCAGCAGCGCCGCGCCCTGCGACAGCGCACGATGACTCGTGAACAGCACGAACGCCCCACCGCCCGCGGCCTCGATCAATGGCAAGGCCGTATCGATCACCGCGGCCACGTAGGCCGGCGAGCCCGGCTGCGGCAACGCCGGCGGCAGATACAGAAGGCTCTGCCGCTCATGATCGAAGGGGCTGTCGATGCGCAGCGTGGCGCACTCGGCGATGCCGAGCCGGCCGGTAAAGTGGCCGAATTCGTCCCCGAGCGACAGCGTCGCCGAGGTGAAGATCCACGCGCCGCGGCGCGACTC
>JASHVF010000421.1 GCA_030039615.1 Gammaproteobacteria bacterium
CGCAAGCGGCGCGAGCGCCGTCCGCCGGAGCGCCGCGATGCGCCCGTCGGGGCTGCCGACCGCAAGTGCTCCGCACACGGGATCCGCGAGCAGCCACGGCGGGGCGGGCTCGGCGCGCCCGAGCGCGGCGGCGAGGGCGAGGTACGGCAGCCACGCGAGCCACGCGAGCCACGGCTGCGACGGCTCCGGATGCCAGACGGCGAGATCCTGCACGTAGCGCCGCCACTCGGTGCGCAGCGCGCGCTCGAGCGCGTGACTGTCCCAGCGGACATCGAGTGTCGTGACCCAGGGCGCGAGCGCACTGGCGCGCACGGCTTCGAGATAGTGACCGGGGTCGCGGCTCGACTCGAGCCGCCGCCAGGCGCTCTCCGTGAGGCGCACGCCGTGATGCGCATGCACGCGCGCGAGCGCGTACTCGATGCTGCCCTCAAGCGCCATCGCCGTCGTGCTCGGCAGCGGTGAGGCGGGCGGCGAGGTCAGCGAGCGCCGCCTGCCGGCGCGCCGCGTCGGCGAGCTGCTCGGCGCTCTGCGCCGTGATCCGGCGCTGCCGCTCGCGAATCTCCTCGGCGCGCTGGGCGAGCGCGGCCGCCGCGCGCGCGTGCAGCGCCGCGAGGCGTGTCTGGGCCCGCTCGAGAATCCTTCTGCGCTCTTCACGGGCGCGCTCGAGCGCCGCCTCGCATTCTCGCTGACAGTCGGCGACCGCCGCCTGTGCGGCGCGCTCGCACTCGAGCACGCGATCGATCGCGCCCGCGACGTCATCGGGCGCCGGCGCAGAGTCGTTTTCCGCTGCCGTCACACCGGGGTCTGTCGGGGCTCTGTCCATCGCGGCGACTGCGGCTCAGCGCACGGTCGGCGCCGGCTCGGCGTGTGCGGGCGCCTGCGGCGCGCATTGGGCCCCGTGCGATTCTACGCGCAGACCCACGGGCCACGGCATGTCCGCCGGCGGCGTCGTGTCCATGGGCGCAAGCACCTGGAACGCCTCACGAATGGCGGAATCGAGCCCGGCGACTCCGCTCGACTTCCCAATGCGCACGTCCTCGAGCGTACCCGCGGCGCTGACGCGGACGTAAATGCTGACCGTATAGCAGCTGCGCCGCAGCTCGGCGTGCTCGTTGAGCTCCCGCTGGATATGCGCTTGCAGCTGATCGGCAAACTGGACGAAGCGGGCGTTCGGGTTACCGCCTCCGCCCTCACTCGTCAGCAGCAGCTCCCGCCCCCCCGGCCGGCCGGCGAGTCCGAATGCATCCCCGCCGCCCGCGCCCGCCTCATCGAGCCCCAGAGGGCCGGTGGCGGGAGCTCCGGTGTCCGGGCCCGCGGGCGCCGGGCCGGCGGCGGCGGCCCATTCGCGTGAGTCAGGCAACGGCAGCGGCTCGCGCTCGGGCTGCTTCTCCTCGACGCGGTGTGGCGGCTCGGGCGGTGGCGGAGGGGGGAGCAACGCGACCGCCTGCAGAGGCGGGGCGCGCACCGTGTTGGTGGTCAGGAACTCGCGCACCAGCAGCAACACCAGCGCACAGCCGATGAACACTGCTGCCGCTGCGCTCGGCGATAGGTGCAGCGAGGGCGAGCGCACGGCGCCTCAGCGGACGAGCCGCGCGGTGACGATGCCGACGTTGTGGATGCCGACGCGCCGCACGACGTCGAGCGCCTTGACGACTTCGTCGTAGCGCACGCCCGCATCGCCGCGCACGACGACCGGCAGCTCCGGGTCGGCCGCGTACAGCTGACGCAGCTCGCTCTCGAGCTCCGCGAGCGTCACCGGGGAGGTATCGAGGAACACGCGGCCGTCGGCGCTCACGGTCACCGCCTTGGTATGCGGCTGATGCAGCGTCGGCGCCGAGCTCGCCCGCGGCAGTGCCACACTGATTCCCTGTACGGTCGCGGTCGCCATGATGATGAAGACGATGAGCAGTACCCAGGCGAGGTCCATCAGCGGCGTCACGTTGATCTCGTCGTAGGCTTTGGGCTTGGCTCTATGCCGCATGGAGCGACTCCTCGATGGCCCGTGTCGCCGGACGCCCGCGCTGTGCGAGCGCCAGGAGGCCGAGATTGGACAGGAAGCGATCGGCGAACACTTCCATGGCGCTGGTGCGGCGCGCGATACGGGTCGCCAGCCAGTTGTAGCCGAAGAGGGAAGGGATCGCGACCAGCAGCCCGACCACGGTTGCGGTCATTGCCGCGGCCACGCCTGGTGCGATCGTGTTCACGTTGACATCGCCTGCCGCCGCAATGCTCGCGAACGTGATCATGACGCCGACCACCGTGCCCAGAAGTCCGAGGAATGGCGCGCCGGCGATCGCGATCGTCATGAGCACGAGGCCGGCGTTGAGCCGATTGCTGGCCTCGACCAGGGCCGCATCGAGCGCCGCGCGCACCGCTTCGAACGCCTCGGTCGGAAGGCGCAATGCACCTGGCGATGCGCCGCTCTCGGCAGCCACCTGTCGCAGTCCGTCGAGCCCGGCGCGATACATCTCGTACAGTCCGGAGGCCGCGTAGGCGGAGTCGCCGGCGGTCGCAGCGCCCGTCAGGGCGAGCTCGGCATCGGGCCTGAAGCCCTCGCCGAACTTTGCGAGGAACCCGGCGTCCTCGCGCTCCACACGTTTCAGCAGCAACGCCTTCGACACGAAGGTCTGAAAGCTCGCGAGCCCCATGAGCGCCGTGATCGTGATCACCACCAGCCCGTCGAGGGAGACCTGCGCAAGGAGATTGCCCATCATGGCGAGATAGGCCGCGAGGCGCCCCGAGCTTCCCTTGGTCTCATCGGTGCCGTAGGCGATGAGCGCGGTGTCGGGAGCCTGCGTCAGCGCGTTCACCTGTGCCCACCACGCGGAGCGGGGTGCTTTGGAGATTTGCACCTCGTCGAGATCGGCCGCAAGTCCCCCGCCTGCCTGCGGGTCGGGTCCCCCGCCGATCAGGACGTCGCCGCTCACGCTCGGCAGACCGCCGCTCGGCGTGACACCCGCCGCCGCCCCATTGACGTAG
This sequence comes from Gammaproteobacteria bacterium, assembly GCA_030039615.1. Taxonomy (GTDB): domain Bacteria; phylum Pseudomonadota; class Gammaproteobacteria; order Steroidobacterales; family Steroidobacteraceae; genus 13-2-20CM-66-19. Next base: position 2,980 of record JASHVF010000421.1, read on the forward strand.
AGCGCGATGTCCTTGCCGATGCTGACTGCCACGTGCTGCCAGCTGCCGGCGCGCAGCGGCAGCGTCGCCTCGAAACGGTTGGTGCGCGCGCCGTCGACGAGCAGCGCGTAGAGCTTGGCATCCGCAATCCCGATCTCCACGCGGCTCGCGCCCTGTGACTGGGAATAGAGCAGGCCCTGCGGTGCGCCGGCGTCGAGCTTCACCCAGCTCGCGTAGGCAAAGCCGCCGTTGGGCGACACGGCCAGTGCGGGGCGCTCGGCGATGCGCACCACGCTCTGCCCGTCGAAATGCGCGCCGTTGCCGATGGCCCCCGGCACGCCGAGCCGCACACTCGATGCCGACGCATCGAGGTGGTTCGCGGTCGCATCCCGCGCCGCACCCGAGGTTTCCGCAAAGTGCAGCACCAGCACCTGGTCCGGATCCCATACGGCGCTCGAATCAGCCGCGGCTGCGTGCTCGTTGCCGTAGTACATCCACACCGTCTGCTCGGGCGCGCCGGCCTTCACAGGAACCTGCACCCAGGCGATCAGCAGTCCCCGCGTCGCGTCGATCAATTCGAGCTGGTGCCTGAGCGGAGTGCCGTCGGCGCCGACGAAGCGCACATCCGCCCCGCTTGGCTGCAGGTCCGCGAAGTACGCGAAATTGCCGGCGTGCAGACGCACCGGTACGACCACCGAGGCGGCGGCACCGCCTTCGGCGGGCGGCAGCCGCAAGGTGATCGCCTTGCGGAAGTGCCAGTCGCCGTTCCACCAGGCCGTGGCCGCCTGAGCGAGCGCGGGTACCAGGAGCGCCGCGAGCACCAGCAGCATTGCCGCCGGCAGGGACTGTGTGCGCGCGCTGCCGGGCCGCGGCGCGCTCATCGGATCCGTCGTGCTCACTGTGAATCTCCCCGCGGTGAGCGGCTAGAGATACACGCGGGCGTCCGCACTGTTAAGTCGTGTGAACTACGCATGAGGCTACGCGGGAAATGCGCTTCGGCGTCACAAATATTTCATACGGACCGCTCGCCGCTCAGCAGATGCGCGGCAGCGGATCGTCCTCGAGCTCATCGAGCACGCGCTGGCCGCCGAAGGAGGTCTCGAGCACCACCTGCGCGCTCCCCGCCTGCAGCTCGCCGATCAGCGCCGCGCCGGGTGCCACCTTGCGCAGCTCGCCGAGGGCCGCCGGGCAGCTCTCGGGCGCGACCACCGCCACGACCCGGCCCTCGCAGGCGAGATACAGCGGGTCGTAGCCGAGCAGCTCGCACACTGACTGCACCGCGTCGTTGACGGGAATGCTGCTCTCGGCGAGCTGCACCCGCAGCCCGCTCGCGCGCGCGAGCTCGTGGGCGACCGTGGCGAGGCCGCCGCGCGTCGGATCGCGCATGAAGCGCAGGCCCGGCACCCGCAGCAGCGCCTGCGCCTCGGGCAGCACGCTGGCGGCGTCGGACTTGAGATCGCCGCGCAGCCCGAATTCCTGCCGCGCGAGCAGCACCGCGGCGCCGTGGTCTCCGACCGGACCGCTCACCAGGATCCGGTCGCCGGCGCGCACCTCAGCGAGCGCCAGCCGGAGCCCGCGGGGCCGGAAGCCCAGGCCTGTGGCGGCGAGATAGATCCCGTCGCAGTCGCCGCGCCCGAGCACCTTGGTGTCGCCGGCCACCACGGCGACCCCGCAGGCGCGCGCCGCCGCGGCGAGCGCGGCGATCGCGCGGCGCAACACCTCGATCTCCAGGCCTTCTTCGAGGAAGGTGCTCACTGTCAGGTAGTGCGGCAGTGCGCCGCACACGGCGAGATCGTTGACCGTGCCATGCACTGCGAGCGAGCCGATATTGCCGCCGGGGAACTCGAGTGGCTGCACGGTGAAGCCGTCGGTGGTGACCACCAGCTCGAGGTCCTGCGGGGTCGGCACTGCCACGGCGTCCGCGCGCGTATCGAGGAGTGGATTCTCGAGTGCGGGTGCGAACAGCTCCTCGATCAGCTCGCGCATCAGGCGGCCGCCGTTGCCGTGCGCGAGGCTTACGTGCTGGTCGCGGCGGGGCATGCGCGCGGCTCCGGGTCAGCCGCGGGGCCGTGCGGCGGCCTCGGCCAGCTGGCCGAAGCTGATCGCCGCGTCGTTGAGCGGCAACTGCAGCGGGATCAGCACCTCGAAGCCGCCGGCCTCGAGCTGCGCCTGCACGCGCTCGGTCAGCACGCGATTCTGGAATACGCCGCCCGCGAGCCCGACGCGCGCGACCCCGGACTGCGCGCGCACCGCGTGCGCCTGCTCGCACAGCGCCTGCGCGAGCGTTGCGTGCAGCAGCGCGGCGCGCTCGGGGGCGGAACGCGCCGGATCGAGCAGCGCCGGCACGAGCGGCGCCCAGTCGCTGCGCCAGATGCCGCGGGCGTCCAGCGCGAGCGGCAGCGCGAGCGGCGTCGCCGCGTGAGCGTCGCGATCGCACAGAGCCTCGAGACACATCGGCGCTTCGGCCTCGTAGCTGGTCGCGAGGCGCAGCCCGGCGAGCGCCGCCGCCGCATCGAACAGGCGGCCAACCGCGGTCGTCGGCGGGCTGTTGACGCCCGCCTCGAACGCGCGGCGCAGCAGCGCGTCGGCGTAGCCGGCGCCTGCCGGCCACTCGCAGCCTGACTCCCAGCACAAGGCGAGCGCCGTGCGCCACGGCTCGCGCGCCGCCCGTTCGCCGCCGGGGAGTCGAAACGGCCGGAAGCTCGCCACGCGCTGCCAGGCGCCGGGTCGCCCAAGGAGTGCCTCGCCCCCCCACAGCGTGCCGTCGGCGCCGAGTCCGACGCCGTCCCACGTGAAGCACAGGGTCGGCGCCTCGCTCGGGTATTCGGCGGCGAGCGCGGCGGCATGGGCGTGGTGGTGCCACACCGCAAGCGTCGGCAGCCCCGAGTCGCGCGCCCAACGGGAATTGGGAAAGCCCATGTGCGCATCGTGTGCGATCAGCTCGGCGCGCACGCCGTAGAGCTGCTGCAGGTCCGCGACGACCTGCGCGAAGACGCGCCGCGCGCGCGGACTTTCGAGCTCGCCGATGTGCGGCGAGACGACCGCGCGCCGGCCCCAGGCGAGCGCCACGGTGTTCTTGAGGTAGGCGCCGACGGCGAGCGTCGGGAC
>JASHVF010000422.1 GCA_030039615.1 Gammaproteobacteria bacterium
AGAACTTCCGCCGGGTGCTCAATCCGCTGCTCGGCCGCGGCGACTTCCTCATCAACGTCTCGGTGGAGGTCTCGAGCATCGCGCTGATCAAGCTGTGCTGGGAAAAGGGTGCGATGTACATCGACACCTGCATCGAGCCCTGGCCGGGCGGGTACACCGACCCGACCGTGCCGGTCGCGCGGCGCACCAACTACGCCTTGCGCGAGGAGGCGCTGCAGCTGCGCCAGGGGAACGAGCGCGCGCCGACCGCGGTGCTCACCCACGGCGCCAACCCCGGCCTGGTGTCGCACTTCGTCAAGCAGGCATTGCTCAACATCGCACAGGACACCCAGGTCGACGCCGGCAAACCGGCCAGCCGCGCCGAATGGGGCGAGCTCGCCCGCCGCCTCGGCGTCAAGGTGATCCACATCGCCGAGCGCGACACCCAGGTCTCCGCCCGGCCGAAGCAGCCCGGGGAGTTCGTCAACACCTGGTCGATCGATGGCTTCGTGAGCGAGGGCTCGCAGCCGAGCGAGATGGGCTGGGGCACGCACGAGCGCAACTTCCCGCGCGACGGCAAGCGCCACGACTTCGGCTGCCTGGCGGCGATCTATCTGATGCAGCCGGGGGCCGCCACGCGCGTGCGCACCTGGACGCCGCGTGCCGGCCACTTCCACGGCTTCTGCATCACCCACGGCGAGTCGATCTCGATGGCGGACTACTACACGCTGCGCGAGGGCGCGCAGGTGGTCTACCGCCCGACCGTGCACTACGCCTACCACCCGTGCGATGCGGCCGTCATGTCGGTGCACGAGCTCGCCGGCCGCAATTACGTGCAGCAGGAGCGCCAGCGCATCCTGATGGACGACATCATCTCCGGAATCGACGAGCTCGGCGTGCTGCTCGCCGGCCACCGCCGCAATGCCTACTGGTACGGCTCGCAGCTCTCGATCGCCGAGGCGCGCCAGCTCGCGCCCTACAACAACGCCACCAGCCTGCAGGTGACCGTGGCAGTGCTCGCGGGGGTCATCTGGGCGATGGAGAATCCGAATCAGGGACTGGTCGAGCCCGACGAGATGGATTTCCGCCGCAATCTCGAGATCTGCACCCCGTACCTGGGTCCGGTGCACGGGGAGTACACCGATTGGACGCCGCTGCACGAGCGCGAGCGGCTGTTCCCCGAGGATCTCGACAAGAGCGACCCGTGGCAGTTCAAGAACGTCAGAGTGCTCTGGTAGCCGAATCGGCAGGAGCGCCGCCGGCGACTCTTGCCCCATCAACCAACGCTCTCGTACTCGATGGACACGATGGCGTAGACCCGCTCGCCGCCGGGCGCTGCGACCACGACCTCCTCGTCGAGGCGCCGGCGCAGCAGCGCCCTGCCGAGCGGTGAATCCATGCTGATGTACCCCGGAGCCATGTCGAACTCGTCGGGGCCGACGATGCGGTAGCGGCATTGCGCACCGTCCTCGCCCTCGAGCAGTACCCAGGCGCCGAAGAAGACCCGGGTCGGGTCTGAAGGCGGCTGGTCGACGATCACCATGCCCTCGAGTCGCCGCCGCAGGAAGCGCACGCGGCGGTCGATCTCGCGCAGGCGGCGCTTGCCGTAGGTGTACTCGGCATTCTCCGAGCGGTCGCCCTGCGCAGCCGCCGCCGCCACCGCCTGCGTGACCCGCGGCCGCTCCTCGCGCCAGAGCGCCTCGAGCTCGGCGCGCAGCCGCTGCGCCCCGAGCGGGGTGATGTATTTGGAGCCCGCCGGCTGCGGCGGGGGCACACGTCCCATTGCGAATAAATCCTGAGAATTATGTCGCAGGCCTTTTTACAGAACCCGGCCGTTCTGTGGAACATCTCACGGACGCCGACTGCGCCTCGGGCCTACGCTTTCTACCGTGGCTACCAAGTACTACACGCACTTCGTAACCGGCACCGGCAAGGCGCGCAGCGCGGCGGGGAACGAGTGGAGTGGTGTGGTGGAGCTTCGAGAGCCGCTTACCCAGGGGCGCGCGAGTCGTGAGCTGCGCTCGCTGCTGGCACAGAGTTTTGACCTGGATTCGGATGAGATCCGGATCCTGCATTGGGCTCGATTGCACTGAATCCCCTGGCGGACTTCCTTCCCTTCATCGAAGGTCCGCCCTTTACGACCCCAGGCCTCAAAACCTGGGGTTTTTTTTGCCTTGATCGACGCCGCTTCGGCCCCCATGTGACAATCCCCGCCCCCCGGACCGGGTCCGGGTGCCCGAGGAGGATCCGATGCGTGCGTGGATGGTGGCGTTGCTCTCGGCCGCGGTGCTTGGGCTGTCCGGCTGCGGTTACAACAAGCTTCAGCAGCAGGATGAGGCCGTGAAGGCCGCCTGGTCCGAGGTGGTCAACCAGTATCAGCGGCGGGCCGATCTCGTCCCGAACCTGGTCAACACGGTCAAGGGCTTCGCCGCCCAGGAACAGAAGGTGCTGATCGGGGTGACCGAGGCACGCGCCCAGGCGAACTCCATCCAGGTGACGCCCGAGGTGCTCAACAACCCCGAGCAGTTCCAGAAGTACCAGGCCGCGCAGGGCCAGCTGACCCAGGCGCTCAGCCGCCTGATGGTGGTGGTGGAACGCTACCCGGACCTGAAGTCCGACCAGAACTTCCGCGACCTGCAATCGCAGCTCGAGGGGACAGAAAACCGCATCACCGTGGCACGCAACCGCTACATCGAGGCGGTGCAGAGCTACAACGTGACGGTGCGTTCCTTCCCTGTGAATCTCACCGCCAAGATGTTCGACTTCCAGGTGAAGCCCAACTTCACCGTGGCCAACGAGCAGCAGATCTCGACGGCGCCGACGGTCAGCTTCGACACCAGCACTCCGGCCGTGCCGGGCGCCGTCGCGCCGCCTGCCGCCCAGCCGCCCGCGAAACCATGACGCAATGACGGGACCTGCGCCTCGGGCCCGCCGCTGGGCGGGGGCCGCGCTGCCCGTGCTGCTCTGCCTGGCGATGGGCGCGGCAGGTCAGCAGGGTCTGCAGGCCGTCCCGAAGCTCAGCGCGCGCGTCACCGATCTCACCGGCACGCTCACCGCCGGACAGCAGAACGCGCTCGAGCAGAAGCTCGCGGCCTTCGAATCCGCCAAGGGCTCGCAGCTTGCGGTACTCATCGTCCCGACGACCCATCCGGAGGAGATCGAGGAGTACTCGATCCGGGTGGTCGATGCGTGGAAGCTCGGCCGCAAGGGGGTCGACGACGGGGCGCTGCTCATCGTCGCCAAGGACGACCACCGCGCGCGCATCGAGGTCGGGCGCGGGCTCGAGGGCGTGCTTACCGACGCACTCTGCAACCGTATCCTCGATGAGACCGTGAAGCCGGCGTTCCGCCAGGGCAACTTCTATGGCGGTATCGACTCGGGGCTCGACCAGATGATGAAGCTCATCCAGGGCGAGCCGCTGCCCCGGCCCGAGCAGCGCTGGCAGTCGCATCGCGGCAGCTCGGGGAGCGCCTTGCCGCTCATTCTTTTTGCCGTGCTGGTAGGCTCGGTGGTGCTGCGCGGCATGTTCGGCCGCACGATCGGCTCGCTCCTGACCGGAGCGGGAGCGGGGCTTCTGGTGCTGATCGCGGGCTACGCGTTGCTGCTCGCGGTGCTGGCGGCGCTCGGCGGATTCTTGTTTACGCTGCTGAGTGGCCTCGGCCTCGGCCGCGGCAGTGGCTGGTCGAGCGGCGGCTGGGGTGGCTTTGGCGGCGGACTCGGCGGCGGCGGCTTCGGCGGTGGCGGATTCAGCGGCGGCGGCGGCGGCTTCGCCGGCGGCGGCAGCTCCGGCAGCTGGTAAGCCCATGAAGCTCGCACGCCTCATCCGCCATCTCGCTACCACGCGCTTCACCACGCGGCGGCGCTTCCCGCCGCCGGTGCTGAGCGCGATCGAGGAGGCGATCCGCGAGTGCGAATCGCGCCACGCGGGTGAGATCCGCTTCGTGGTCGAGACCGCGTTCGACCTGCCGGAGCTCTGGCATGACCTCGCCCCGCGTCGGCGGGCGCTGCAGGTGTTCGCGCAGCTCGGCGTGTGGGATACCGCCGATAATAACGGCGTGCTCATCTACTTGCTGATGGCCGATCGCGTCGTCGAGATCGTCGCCGATCGCGGCATCGCAGCGCGGGTCAGCGCGGCGGAGTGGGGCTCCGTGTGCCGCCAGATGGAGCACCATTACCGCGAAGGGCGCTTTCGCGAGGGCTCGGTCGTCGGGGTGCAGGGCGTGGGCGCGCTGCTCGGGCGGCATTTCCCGGGCAAGCCGCCGGGAGGCCGCAACGAGCTGCCGGATCAGCCGGTGCTGCTGTAGTCGTGCGGCGACGCTCGGGGCCCCCGCACATCGGTCATAATTCCCTCCTTATGAATATCGTTCCGGTGCGGCCCGTACTGGCGGCCCTCGCTGCCTGCTGCCTGCTCGCCGCCTGCTCGCTCTTCGGCGCGCTGAAGCATCCCACTGCTCCGCCCGCCGCGCCCCCCGCGCCTGCGCCGCCGCCGTTGCCGTTGCCGGTGGCCACCGAGCGCTTCGAGCTCGAGCCCGGGCAGGGCGTCGTCGGCGTGGTGCAGGTCGTCAGCGCCGGCAAGGACGACACGCTCACCGATATCGCGCGCCGCTTCAATGTCGGCTACGAGGAGATCCTGCGCGCCAATCCCAAGGTCGACCCGTGGCTGCCCGGCGAGGGGACCGAGATCTTCGTGCCGACTCAGTTCGTGCTGCCGGACGCACCCTACACCGGCATCGTGATCAACATCGCGGCGATGCGCATCTTCTACTTTCCGCCGACCAGGCCCGGCGAGCGCCAGGTGGTGCTGACTCACCCCATCGGCATCGGCAAGGTCGGCTGGCGCACCCCCGAGGGCGTCACCAAGATCGTCCGCCGGCAGAAGGATCCGACCTGGCGGGTGCCGGTCTCGGTGCGCAAGGAGCACCACGAGAACGGCGAGGACCTCGAGCCGGTGATCGGGCCCGGACCGGACAACCCGCTCGGCAAGTACGCCTTCTACCTGCAGTGGCCGAGTTATCTGATCCACGGAACCAACAAACCGGCGGGCGTCGGTCTGCGCTCGAGTCATGGCTGCATCCGTCTCTATCCCGAGGACATCGAGCAGTTCTTCAACATGGTGCCGGTCGGCACACAGGTGCGCGTGGTGAATCAGCCGTTCGTTTTCGGCTGGGGCGACGGACAGCTCTACCTGCAGCCTTACGATGTGCTCGAGGACGACGCGCGCGACTGGAACAAGGCGCAGAAGAAGCTCCTGTCGCGCGAGCTCGCCGCCACGCTGCAGCAGCAGTTGAAAAGTCATCACCAGCAGATCGACTGGAACCTGGTGGCCTCGCTGACGCACAACCCGCGCGGCGTGCCGGTGTCCATCTCGGCCGCCGACGCGAGCCTCGAGCAGGTGCTGGCTGCTGCACCGCGAGTGCAGAACGTACTGCCCGCCGGCTCGACCTGGGACGGCGCCTCCGACCTGCCGCTCGACGAGGCGTCTTTCAAGCAGATGCTCTCGGAGATCGAGCCCGGCGCGCCGCAGCCCGCTACTGCCGCTCCCGCCTCCGGCACGCCCGCGGCCGCGACTGCCGCGCCGGCGCCTGCCGGCAAGATCCCGCCGCCCGCTCCCAAGAATGGCGGCGGCTGATGGCGGAGTCCGCGCCGCGCGCACTCTCGGAGTGGCTGCAGCTGATGCTTGCGGAGATCGCCGCCAAGCGTGAGGCGCAGGAGCGCGCGCGCGCGGAGGAGGCTCGGCGCCGCCTGGAGCGCGCCGCCACCGTACCCGCGGACCCGCGCGGCGCTGCACCCTCGACTTAAGTCGCCTGCCCGATGTGTCGGCGGCTCCCGACACCCTGTGCTAGAGTCCCGCGGCACAACACCAAGAGGCGCTTGAGTGGCCAGCAGCCGCACGTCCGGCGCACAACTCGCCCAACAAAGCCGGGACTTACGGACCATCGACGGCGTGGCGACCGGAATCGCCGCTTTCATCGGCCGCACTCTCAAGGGGCCGGTGGCCCGGCCGATCACAGTGCGAAGCTTCGTCGAGTTCCAACAGCACTTCGGCGGCCTGTGGCAGCCGTCGACGCTCTCGTACGCCGTGGAGCAGTTCTTCGAGAACGGCGGGCGCGAGGCGCGCATCGTGCGCGTCGTCAACGGCGCGCGGCCGCCGACGCTCAGTCTGCCGGCCACCGGCGATACTCTCACGCTGATCGGCGTCAATCCCGGCTCGCGCGAGTACCTGCGTGCCTCGGTCGATTACGACGGCCTGTCGGCCGCCGAGGGGGATCGCTTCAACCTGGTGGTGCAGCGCGTGCGCACGGCGGGCTCGGAGCTGGTGGAGGACCAGGAGATCTACCGGCGCGTGTCGGTGACGCCGGGCGCGCGCGGGTTCGTCACCGAGGCGCTGCTCGAGTCGAGCCTGGTACGGGTGCAGGGCGCGGTTCCCGCGCAGCGCCCGGAGCGCTCCGCCGGCGGACCGGGGGGCGTAGCGATCGGCTATACGCTCTCCAATCCCGACGGCGATGACGGCGCGCCGCTCACCGACTACGACGTGATCGGCGCGCGCGCGCGCGGCACCGGACTGTTCGCGTTCGCGGGCGCGCCGCGCTTCAGCCTGCTGTGTATCCCGCCGCTTGCGCGCGAGCAGGACGTCGGCATGTCTACGCTGCTGGTGGCCGCACGCCTGTGCCGCGAGCACTGTGCCTTACTCATCGTGGATCCGCCGGCGGCCTGGAGCAACGCGGCACGCGCGCTCGAGGCACTGCGCGTGTGGCCGTTCCGCAGCGACTCCGCCGTGATGTACTACCCGCGTATCCAGAGTTTCGACCGCTTGCGCGGGCGCCTCGAGACCTTCGCATCCTGCGGGGCGGCGGCCGGGATGATCGCGCGCTCGGACGAGAGCTGGCCCGTATGGACGCCGGTCGAGCCCGAGGAGGCCTCGCTGCGGCCGGGTCTGCGCCCCGCGGTCGTGGTCTCCGACGCCGAGCGCGCGCGCCTCTCGCAGGCCGGGGTCAACACGCTGCAGTCGGTGCGCAGCGCCAGCCGCGCGAGCACGGGTCCGCGCACTCTGGCTGCCGGTGGGAGCGGCGCTTCCGACTGGCGCTACCTGTCGGCGCGGCGCCTGGCGCTCTACGTGGCGGCGAGCATCGAGGAGGGCACGCGCTGGGTGCTGCTCGAGAACAACGGTCCCGCCACCTGGGGACGCGCGCGCCAGCGCGTGCAGGAGTTCCTCGATGCGCTCGCCGCGCAGGGTGCATTCGCCGGCGCGACGCCGCGCGACAGCCACTTCGCGATCTGCGACGAACGGGTGAACGGGCCGCAGAGTCTCGCCGAAGGCAAGCTCAACCTGCTGTTCGGTTTCGCCACTACGCGTCCCGGTGAGTTCGACACCTGGCTGGTCACCCACAGCGCCGGCGCGAGCCGCGTGCGGCCCGTGTCGGTGAACCGCCTGGCGACGGCGCGGCACCGCGTCGAGTGGGAGATCCAGACTTCGATCCTGCGCGGGGGGATCC
>JASHVF010000423.1 GCA_030039615.1 Gammaproteobacteria bacterium
AGGGCATCATCCTCGCCGGCGGCTCCGGCACGCGACTCTATCCCGTCACGCGGGCAGTCTCCAAGCAGCTGCTGCCGCTTTATGACAAGCCGCTGGTCTATTACCCGCTGGCGACGCTGATGCTCGCGGGAATCCGCGACCTGATGCTCATCTCGACCCGCGAGGACGGTCCGCTGTTCGAGCGCCTGCTCGGCGACGGCTCGCAGTGGGGCATTCGCATCCGTTACGCCATCCAGCCCGAGCCGCGCGGCATCGCGCAGGCACTCCTGATCGGCGCCGACTTCATCGGCTCGGATGCGGTGAGCCTGGTGCTCGGCGACAACCTCTTCTACGGACACGGCCTGCCGGATCAGCTGCGCGCCGCGGCGGCGCGCACGCACGGCGCGACGGTGTTCGCCTACTACGTGCGCGATCCGGAGCGCTACGGCGTCGTGGAGTTCGATGCCGCGGGCAAGGCCGTGGGGCTCGAGGAGAAGCCGACGGCGCCGCGCTCGCACTATGCGGTGACGGGGCTGTATTTCTACGATGCCGAGTGCGTCGAAGTGGCACGCTCGCTAAAGCCCTCGGCACGCGGCGAGCTCGAGATCACCGACGTCAACCGTGCCTACCTGGCGCGCGGCAGGCTCACGGTCGAGGTGCTGGGCCGCGGCGTCGCCTGGCTCGACACCGGCACCCATGCCTCGCTCCTCGCGGCCGCCAACTTCGTCGAGACCGTCGAGGCGCGCCAGGGGCTGAAAGTCTGCTGCCCGGAGGAGATCGCCTTCCGTCAGGGCTTCATCGACCGTGCGCAGCTCGCGCGGCTGGCGAGCGGGCTGAAACGCACCGGCTACGGCGAATACCTCGAGAGCGTGCTCAACGAGCGGGTGCTGTGATGCGCGCGGTCGCACTGGCGCTGCCCGGAGTGCTGCTGATCGAGCACCAGCTGTTCGAGGATGCGCGCGGCGCCTTCCTCGAGAGCTGGAACGAGCGCGACTTCGCCGCCGCCGGCATCGAGGCGCGCTTCGTGCAGGAGAACGTCAGTCACTCGCGCGCTTACGTGCTGCGCGGGCTCCATTACCAGATCCGCCAGAGCCAGGGAAAGCTGGTGCGGGTGCTGGCGGGGAAGATCCACGACGTGATGGTGGACCTGCGCCGCTCGTCGGGCGCGTTTGGCAGGAGCTGCGCGGTGCAGCTCGACGCGAGCGGCCGCCACTCCCTGTGGGTGCCGCCCGGGCTTGCCCACGGCTTCCTCGCGCTCGCCGATGAGACGCGCGTGCAGTACAAGGTCACTGACTACTGGTCGCGCGAGGCGGAGCGCACCTTGAAATGGGACGACGCCGCGCTCGGCATCGACTGGCCGTTGCCCGCGGGGGTCACGCCGCTGCTCTCGGCCAAGGACCGCGACGGCACGCCGCTCGCGCAGGCGGAGTGCTTTCCGTGAGGGTGCTGATCACCGGCGCCGGCGGCCAGCTCGGCCGGGCGCTGGTGGCGGCCGCCCCGGCCGCGGCGACCGTCAGAGCCTGCACGCATAGCGAGCTCGACATCGCGGACGAAGCCGCCGTGGCCGCGGCATTCGCCGCGTTCGCACCGCAGCTCGTGATCAATGCCGCCGCCTTCACCCGCGTCGACGATGCCGAGCGCGCCGCCGCGGAGGCCGCGCGCGCCAACGCCGCAGGTCCCGCGGTGCTGGCGGCCGCATGCCGCTTGAGCACCGCCTGGCTCACGCACGTATCGAGCGACTTCGTGTTCGACGGGCGCCAGGGCCATCCGTACGAGCCCGGTGCGCGTCCCGCTCCGCTCTCGGTGTACGGCCGCACCAAGCTCGAGGGCGAGATCGCCGCCCTGCGCGAGCTGCCGCAACGCTGCACCGTGGTGCGCGCCTCGTGGCTCTACAGCGCCGGCGGCGGCTTCGCCGGGCGGATGCTGGCGCTCATGAGGAGCCGGCCGGAGCTGCGCGTGGTGAGCGACCAGGTAGGCGCGCCGACCCACGCCGCCGGGCTCGCGGCGGTGCTGTGGGCGCTGTCCGAGCGCCGTGCCGCGGGCCTGTGGCACTGGTGCGATTCCGGCGTCGCGAGCTGGTACGACTTCGCGGTCGCGATCGGCGAGGAAGCGCTCAAACTCCGGCTGCTCACGACGGTGCCGCCGATCGCGCCGATCGGCAGCGCCGACTACCCGACGCCGGCGGCCCGGCCCGCCTACAGCGTGCTCGACAAACGCGCCACCGAGCGGCTGCTGGCGGTGAGCGCGCCCCACTGGCGCAGCGCGCTGCGCGCCACGCTCGCCGTGCCGGGCGCCGGGTACCCGCAGCCGTGAAGCGCCTGCTGGTCACCGGCGGCGCCGGCTTCATCGGTGCCAACTTCTGCCACTACTGGTGCAGCACGCATCCGCTCGACCGCGTGGTGGTGCTCGACGCCCTCACCTATGCCGGCAATCTCGCCAGCATCGCCCCGCTGATCGATTCCGGAAAGCTGCGCTTCGAGCGCGGCGACATCGGCGAGCGCTCGCGCGTCGCGGCGCTCATCACCGAGGAAGCGATCGACACCGTCGTCAACTTCGCGGCCGAGTCGCACGTCGACCGCTCGCTCGAGGACCCGGCCACGTTCCTGCGCACCAACGTGCTCGGCACCCAGGCGCTGCTCGATGCGGCGCGCGGCGCCTGGGGAGCCGATGCGGGCCGGCGCGGCTGCCGTTTCCATCACGTCTCGACCGACGAGGTCTACGGCTCGCTCGGCCCCGGCGCGGCCGCCTTCACCGAAAGCACCCCCTACGCGCCCAACTCGCCCTACGCCGCCAGCAAGGCGGCGGCCGATCACCTGGTGCGCGCCTACTCCCACAGCTTCGGCCTGCCCTGCAGCATCAGCAACTGCTCGAACAACTACGGGCCGTACCAGTTCCCGGAGAAGCTGCTGCCGCTTTGCATCCTCAACATCCTCGAGGGCCGCCCGCTCCCGATCTACGGCGACGGCCAGCAGATCCGCGACTGGCTGCACGTGAGCGATCACTGCCGCGCGCTCGAGCTCATCCTGGCGCAGCCGGCGGCCTCCGGGACCTGGAACGTCGGCGGCTCGACCCAGGAGCCGAACCTCACGGTGGTCGGCATGGTCTGTGACCTGGTGGACCGGGCGTTCGCCGCCGAGCGCTCGCTCGCGGCGCGCTTCCCCTCGTGCCCGGCGGCCGGCGGCCGTGCCTCGCGTACGCTGATCCGGCACGTGCAGGACCGCCCGGGGCACGACCGCCGCTACGCCGTCGACTCCACCAGGATCCGCGAGCGTCTCGGATTCGCGATCGGCACGCCGCTCGCCCCGGGGCTCGAGGACACGGTACGCTGGTACCTGGGCAACGAGGGCTGGTGGCGCAGCGTCGTGAGCGGCGACTACCGGCAGTGGTACGCGCGACAGTACGCGGGCAAGGTAGGCGCGTGACAGCCGAGCCGACACCGCAGTCTCAGGCCGCGCAGCGCGCCGCACGCGCGCTGTTTCGCCGCGCGCGTCTCAACCGCTGGCTCGGCCGGCGCCGCGCGGCGCTCGCGCTCTGCCGCCAGGCGGTAGACCGCGCCGACTACTCGCGCGCCTACACGCTCATGTCGCAGCTGTCGCTCCCGGGCGAGGATTACTTTCATGTACTGGCGCGCATCCACCGGCACCTGCGCCCACGCACCTATCTCGAGATCGGCGTATCGCGCGGCGACTCGCTCGAGTGCGTGCTGCCGCAGACGCAGGTGCTGGGCATCGATCCGCAGCCGAACCTCAGCAAGCCCCCGTCCGCCAACGTAAGGATCTATCGCGAGACCTCGGATGACTTCTTCGCGAAGCACTCAGCGCGCGAGGAGCTCGGCGGACGGCCGGTGGAGCTCGCGTTCATCGACGGCATGCACCACTTCGAGTTCGCACTGCGCGACTTCGTGAACGTCGAGCGCGCCGCCGCGCGCTCCGCGGTGATCCTGGTGCACGACTGCTACCCGCTCGATGAGCGCACCGCGCAGCGTGAGCAGGTGACCGGCTTCTGGAGCGGGGACATCTGGCGCCTCGTGCTGCTGTTGCGCGAGCGGCGCCCGGATCTCACGGTGCGCACCATCGCCACGCCGCCCACCGGGCTCGGCATCGTGCTGAATCCCGATCCGAGTTCGCGCCCGCTGGCCGACAACCTCGAGGCGCTCATCGCCGAGTACCTGGCCAGGGACTTCAGCGTGCTCGCCGACCGCAAGCCCGAGGCGCTCGGCTTGATCGAGAACCGCTGGCCCGTGATCCGCGCGCTGCTCGATCAGCGTCCGAAGTCCTGAGCGCTCGCTCAGCGCAGCCCATCCTCGAGCCGTGCCCGCCAGGCGCGCAGGTGCAGCAGCGTCTTCTTGCGGATGCGTACGATGAATTTCAGCCGCTCGACCAGGCGCATCAGCACGGGCGCGGCCCAGCGCGGGATGCCGGGCCGGAAGACGTGCCCCGAGCTGAGGGTGCGCGAACCGCGGAACTGCGGATACAGTCGCCGCACGCTCTCGAGCTCCGCGCCCGGGTCGACGCCCATCTCGGCGAGCTTGCGGTAGAAGGCGGTGGGACGCCCGTCGCCGGTGCGGGTGTGGTCCATGCCGACCGCGTCCACCACCTGGATCGGGTGCCGCCCGTCGATGCGGCCGGCCCACGCGAGATCGGTCCCCCAGGTGCTGCGCGTCATGCCGAAGGTCGGCAGCAGCTCCGCGAGCGCCGCCTGCGAGAAGCACGGCGCCATCACCTCGACGAAGGTCACGCTGCGCAGCAGGCAGACGGGATTGCGCACCAGGGCGTTGATGGTGGTGTGGGTGA
Organism: Gammaproteobacteria bacterium; assembly: GCA_030039615.1. Lineage (GTDB taxonomy): Bacteria > Pseudomonadota > Gammaproteobacteria > Steroidobacterales > Steroidobacteraceae > 13-2-20CM-66-19. The sequence continues at coordinate 4,773 of JASHVF010000423.1, forward strand.
ACCAGCGCAGCGCCGGCTGCGAGAGATAGGTGGCGTAGCGGTCGCACAGCGCGAAGAACCGCGACAGGTCGCCGGGCCGGAGGTACACGTCGTCGTCGAGCAGCATCACGTAGGCGTATTCGTGATACTCGGGATACGCGCGCGCGAACTCGAGGAAGCCGTCCAGCTTGTTGAAGCCGCCGTGCGAGTAGTACTCGGCGAGCGCCTCGGTCGGCGGCGGCACGTACCAGCTGACGCAGCAGTCCCAGTTGCGCTGCGGGTCCTCGGCGATCAGCCGGCCGTGCAGCGACTGCGTGCCCGCGCGTATGAATGCCAGAAAGGGCCGCCGCGGAGGCGGCGCGGCCGGGGCCACTTAGTCCTGCGCCTCCCGCGGCCGCCACGCTGCGGCAAGCTCCTGCTGCTTGCGCGGCGGGACCGGGTCGTAGTGGCTCAACTCCATCGTATAGGCACCCTGGCCGCCGGTGAGCGCCTTGAGGCGCGACTGGTATTCGGAGATCTCGGCGAGCGGCACCAGCGCCTGCAGGGTCGCCCGCTGCCCCGGCAGGGTGTCGCTGCCCGAGATGCGCGCGCGCTTGGTAGCAAGGTCGCCGGTGATGTCGCCGATGGCGCTCGCGGGAGCGGTGATCTCCATGCGCATGATCGGCTCGAGCACGATCGGCGTCGCCTTCTGCAGGGCATCGAGGAACGCCTTGCGCCCGGCGGACACGAACGCGACCTCCTTGGAATCCACCGCGTGGTGCTTGCCGTCATAGACGGTGACCCGCACGTCCTGGATCGGGAAGCCGGCGAGCGCGCCCTCGGTCAGCACCTGCCGCACCCCCTTCTCGACGGCCGGAATGTACTGGCCGGGGATGGCGCCGCCGACCA
>JASHVF010000424.1 GCA_030039615.1 Gammaproteobacteria bacterium
ACGGCCGGCAACACGGCGCTGTGCAGCGTGGGGCAGACCGGCAACGACCTCCACTACCGCGGCTACGACATCCTCGAGATCGCGACCAGCAGCGAGTTCGAGGAGATCGCCTTCCTGCTGATCCACGGGAAGCTCCCCAACCGCGCCGAGCTCACCGCCTACAAGACGCGGCTGCGCTCGCTCCGGGGGCTCCCGGCAGCGGTGCGCACCACGCTCGAGACCTTACCCGCCGCGGCTCATCCGATGGACGTGCTGCGCACCGCCGTCTCGGCCCTGGGCTGCGTGCTGCCCGAGAAGGACGACCACGGAGCCGCCGGCGCGCGCGAGATCGCCGACCGCCTGATTGCGTCCCTCGGCTCGATGCTCACCTACTGGTACCACTTCAGCCACTCGGGCGAGCGCATCCACACCGAGACGGACGACGATTCGATCGGAGGACATTTCCTGCACCTGCTGCACCGCCGTCCGCCCCCGGCCGAGTGGGTGCGCGCCATGCACACCTCGCTCATCCTCTACGCCGAGCACGAATTCAACGCCTCAACCTTCGCGGCGCGGGTCATCGCCGGCACGGGCTCCGACCTCTACTCGTGCATCACTGGCGCGATCGGCGCGCTGCGGGGTCCTAAACACGGCGGCGCCAACGAGACCGCGCTCGTCATCCAGCAGCGCTACGAGACAGCGGACGAGGCCGAGGCCGACATCCGCGCGCGGGTGGGAAACAAGGAAGTGATCATCGGCTTCGGGCATCCCGTGTACACCATCGCCGACCCGCGCAACGAGGTGATCAAGGAGGTCGCGCGGCGGCTCTCCAGGCAGGCCGGCGACCTGCGCCGCTTCGAGATCGCCGACCGCATCGAGGCGGTGATGCTCGGTACCAAGAAGATGTTCGCCAACCTCGACTGGTTCTCGGCCGTCTCGTACTACGAGATGGGGATTCCGACCGAGATGTTCACGCCGCTGTTCGTCATCGCGCGCACCACCGGCTGGTCGGCGCATGCGATCGAGCAGCGCGCCGACGGCAAGATCATCCGCCCGGCGGCCAACTACGTCGGCCCGGAGAACCTCAAGTTCGTGCCACTGGCGCAGCGCAAGTAGCCGCGTGCCCGCTGAAGAGCCGCCAATGTCCGCCCACGATGTGAAGTCCGCCGCGCGCCCGGCCCCCGATGCCGCGCTCACCGCGATCGCCGAATACGCGAAGAACTATCGAGTGACGAGCCTGGCCGCCTGCGACACGGCGCGCTATTGCCTCATGGATACCCTCGCCTGCGGCTTCCAGGCGCTGAAATACCCCGCCTGCCGCAAGCTCTTGGGTCCCGTCGTGCCGGGTGCGGTCATGCCGGGCGGGGCGCGGGTACCCGGTACCTCGTTCGAACTCGACCCGGTGCAGGCGGCCTTCAACATCGGCGCGATGATCCGCTGGCTCGACTTCAACGATACCTGGCTCGCCGCCGAGTGGGGCCATCCGTCGGACAATTTAGGCGGCATCCTCGCGGTGGCCGACTATCGGGCGCGCCTCGCGGTGATGTCGGGCAAGGCGCCGCCCACGGTGCGGGACGTCCTCACCGCGATGGTGAAGGCGCACGAGATCCAAGGCGTGCTGGCGCTCGAGAACAGCTTCAACCGCGTCGGGCTCGATCACGTGCTGCTGGTACGCGTCGCCTCCACCGCGGTGGTCACCGCGATGCTCGACGGCACGCTCGAGCAGGTGGTGAACGCGGTCTCCAACGCCTGGATCGACGGCGGGGCGCTGCGCACCTATCGGCACGCACCCAATACCGGCTCGAGAAAGAGCTGGGCGGCGGGCGATGCCACGAGCCGCGCGGTGCGCCTCGCGCTCATCGCGCTCACCGGCGAGATGGGTTACCCGTCGGCGCTCTCGGCCAAGACCTGGGGCTTCAGCGACGTGCTCTTCAGGGGCAAGCCCATCCTGCTGCCGCAGCCCTTCGGCTCCTACGTGATGGAGAACGTGCTCTTCAAGATCTCCTACCCCGCCGAGTTCCATGCGCAGACCGCGGTGGAGGCGGCGATGACGCTCCATCCAAAGGTGCAGCGGCGACTTCCCGAGATCGAGCGGATCGTCATCGAGACGCAGGAGCCGGGGGTACGCATCATCGACAAGACGGGGCCCCTCGCCAATCCCGCCGACCGCGACCACTGCATCCAGTACATGGTGGCGGTCCCGCTCATCTTCGGGCGGCTCACCGCCGCCGACTATGAGGACGAGGTGGCGCACGATCCGCGCATCGATGAGCTGCGCGCGAAGATGCAGGTGCGCGAAAACCCGACCTTCACCGCGGAGTACTACGATCCCGAGAAGCGCTACATCGGCAACGCCGTGCAGGTGTTCTTCAGGGATGGCAGCCACAGCGAGCGCGTGCAGGTGGACTTCCCGATCGGCCACCGCAAGCGACGCGCGGAAGGGATGCCGGTGCTGGTGAAGAAATTCGAAGCGGCGGTGGACGCGCACTTCCCGGCAAAGCAGGCCGAGCGCGTCAAGGCACTGTTCGTCAAGCCGGCGGCGCTTGATGCGCTGCCGGTGAACGAGTTCGTCGCCGCGATGGTGACCAACGGCACGGCCGCCTGAC
>JASHVF010000425.1 GCA_030039615.1 Gammaproteobacteria bacterium
GACGTGCTCTACCTGCGCGCGATCGCGCAGCGTCACCTGGGCGATACTGCCGCCGCCCTCGCCACGCTCGCCGAGCTCGAGCGGCTCTACCCGCGCTTCAGCGGCCTCTACCAGGAGCGCGGCTACTGCCACGTGGCGCTGCGCCAGGCTCCCGAGGCGATCGCGGCCTTCATCACGGGCGTCAACATCAACCCCGCGCTCCCCGGCAGCTGGAGCATGCTCGAGGGCCTCTATCGCATGACCGGCGCCCGGGCGGAAGCGGCGCAGGCGGCGGCGCACGTCGCGACGCTGCGCAGTCTGCCGGCCGAGGTGCGTGCGGCGACCGCGCTCTTCGCCGACGGCGAGGCGGGCGCGGCCGAGGAGCTGATCCGCGCCTTCCTCCTCAGGCACGGCAATCACGTCGAGGCGATGCGGCTGCTGGCGCGCATCGGCATCGAGCGCGAAGTGCTCGATGATGCGCAGCTGCTGCTCGAGGCGGTGCTGGCGCTGGCGCCCGATTACCAGGCGGCGCGCTACGACTATGCGCGGGTGCTGTGCGAGCGCCACCTGTACCGCGCCGCACAGATCGAGCTCGAGCGGCTGCTGGCCGCCGACCCCGCGCAGCGCAACTACCGCACCCTGTACGCCCTCGCCCTGGTGGGTCTCGGTCAGCACGAGCGCGCCATCGATCTCTACCGCGAGCTGCTCGCGGGCGCGCTCGAGCCCGCGGAGCTGCACCTCTCGATCGCACATTCGCTCAAGACGCTCGGACAGACCGCCGCGGCGGTCGCCGAGTATCGCGCCGCTGCGGCCGCACGCTCGGGCTTCGGCGATGCGTACTGGAGCCTCGCGAACCTCAAGACCTACCGCTTCGCGGCAGCCGAGGTCGCCCAGATGCGCGCCGCGGAGTCCGCCGCGAGCACCGCGCCCGTCGACCGCTATCATCTGTGCTTCGCGCTCGGCAAGGCGCTCGAGGACGAGGGGCAGTACGGTGAGTCCTTCGACCACTATCGGCGCGGCAACGAGCTCAGGCGCGCAGCGAGCCGCTACCGTCCCGAGCTGCACGAAGAGAACACCCGGCTGCAGATCGAGGTGTGCACGCCCGCGCTGTTCGCGCGCCACGCGCACAGCGGCGCACAGGCCGCCGATCCCATCTTCATCGTCGGGCTGCCGCGCTCCGGCTCGACGCTGATCGAGCAGATCCTCGCCTCGCACTCCGCCGTCGAGGGCACCCAGGAGCTCGCCGACGTTCCGCGCCTGGTCGCCTCGCTCAAGGGGCGCGACGCCGAGCAGGGCGAGCCGCGCTATCCCGCGGTGCTCGGGCAGATGAGCGGCGAGGATTTTCGCCGCCTGGGCGAGAAGTACCTCGCCGACACGCGCGTCTACCGCAGCGGCAAGCCGCGCTTCATCGACAAGATGCCGAACAACTTCCGGCACCTCTCGCTGATCCACCTGATGCTGCCGAATGCGAAAATCATCGACGCCCGGCGCGAGCCGCTCGCCTGCTGCTTCGGCAACTTCAAGCAGCTCTTTGCCAGGGGTCAGGAATTCGCCTACGGCATCGAGGACATCGCCCGGTATTACCGGACCTACCTCGAGCTGATGCGCCACTGGGAGCAGCTGCTGCCGGGACGGATCCTGCGCGTGCAGCACGAGGATCTGGTCGATGACCTCGACGCGCAGGTGCGCCGGCTGCTCAGCTACTGCGGCCTCGACTTCGAGCCCGGCTGCGTCGAGTTCTACAAGACCGAGCGCAGCGTGCGCACCGCGAGCTCCGAGCAGGTGCGCCAGCCGATCTACCGCGAGGGACTCGAGCAGTGGCGCCACTTCGAGCCGTGGCTCGGCCCGCTGAAGGCCGCGCTCGGCGATGCGCTGACGCGCTACCGCGAATGACTCAGCGCTGCGTCGTCTCCCACGCGGGCGCCACGTAGAACGGCGCGGCGCTCGGCGACAGCAGCGCACGACCGCGGATGTGGTCCGCCGCCTTCTCCGCCAGCATGATGGTGGGGGCGTTGAGGTTGCCGGTGGTGATCGAGGGCATGATGGAGGAGTCCACCACGCGCAGGGCGTGCGTGCCGATGACGCGCGCCTGCGCATCGACCACCGCGAGCGGATCCGAGGCGCGCCCCATGCGGCAGCTGCAGGAGGGGTGGTAGGCGCTCTCGACCTTGGCGCGCACGAAGGCGTCGATCTCGGCGTCGCTCTGCACCTCCGCGCCCGGCTGGATCTCGCGTCCGCGGTACCGGTCGAAGGCCGGCTGCGCAAAGATCTCGCGCGTCAGGCGCACGCAGGCACGCATCTCCGCCCAATCCTCCGGCTGCGACATGTAGTTGAAGAAGATGCGCGGCTTGTCGGCGGGATCGGCGGAGCGCAGCCGCACCCAGCCGCGGCTCGGCGAGCGCATCGGCCCGACGTGCGCCTGGAAGCCGTGCTCGTGCGCCAGCGAGGAGCCGTCGTAGCTCACCGCCATCGGCAGGAAGTGATACTGGATGTCCGGGTAGCGCACGCCGGCGCGGCTGCGGATGAAGCCGCCGGTCTCGAAGTGATTGGAGGCGCCGAGCCCGTCGTGCCGCAGCAGCCAGCGCGCCCCGATGAGCGCCTTGTTCCACGGGGTGAGCTGCGAATAGAGCGTGACGGGCTCGCGGCACGCCACCTGGAAATAGAACTCGAGGTGATCCTGCAGGTTCTCGCCGACCCCGGGCAGCTCGTGCACCACGCTGATGCCGTGCTCGGCGAGCTCGGCGCGCGGCCCGACGCCGGAGAGCTTCAGCAGCTGCGGCGAGTTGATGGGGCCGGCGCAGACGAGCACCTCGCGCCGCACCAGCACCTCGTGCGGCGCCTCGCCGCGGCGGTAACGCACGCCCACCGCGCGCCGCCCGTCGAACAGGATCCTGGTGGCGAGCGCGTGCGTACGCACGGCGAGGTTGGTGCGCTCGAGCGCCGGCCGCAGATAGGCATTCGCGGCGCTGCAGCGCCGGCCCGCGCCGACCGTCATCTCGAGGTAGCCGAAGCCCTCCTGCTGGAAGCCGTTGACGTCCGGGGTGCTGGGGTAACCCGCCTGGCGCCCGGCCTCGAGCCAGGCGGCGTGCAGCGGATTGTCCAGCAGGCCGCGGCGCGTGGCGAGCGGGCCGTCCGAGCCGCGGTACTCATCCGCGCCCGCGGCCCGGCTCTCGGCGCGCCTGAAGTAGGGCAGCACGGCGCGGTAGCTCCAGCCCGCCGCCCCCTCGCTCTCCCAGCGGTCGAAGTCGAGCGCGTTGCCGCGCACGTACACCATGCCGTTGATCGAGGAGGAGCCGCCCAGCACCTTGCCGCGCGGCGTGTGCAGGCTCCGTCCGTTCAACTGCGGCTCGCTCTCGCTGCGGTAGCCCCAGTCGTACTTGGGCATGTTCATCGGGATCGAGAGCGCGCTCGGCATCTGGATCCAGGGCGAGCGGTCCGAGCCGCCGTACTCGAGCAGCAGCACCTGGTCGCGCCCGTCCTCGGTGAGGCGGTCGGCGAGCACGCAGCCCGCCGAGCCCGCACCGACGATCACGTAGTCGACGGTCTCCTGAGCCATGGCTGCACCGTCAGTAAGGCGACTCGACGTCGCTCATGGCGACGTAGACGCTCTTCAGCTGCGTGTAGTGCTCGATCGCGGCGCGGCCGTTTTCGCGCCCGAGTCCCGACATCTTCACGCCGCCGAAGGGCAGCTCGACGGGCGTGATGTTGTAGTGGTTGATCCAGCAGGTGCCGGCCTGCAGCTGCGCGATGACGCGGTGGGCACGCGTCAGGTCGCTGGTGAAGACGCCGGCGGCGAGGCCGAACTCGGTGGCGTTGGCGCGCGCGATCACCTCGTCCTCCTCCGCGAACTCGAGCACCGACATCACGGGCCCGAAGATCTCCTGCCGCACGATGTCCATGTCGTCGCGGCAGTGATCGAACACCGTCGGCGCGACGAAGCAGCCGCGCGCCAGCTCGCCCTCGCTCACGCGCGCCCCTCCGGTCAGGAGCCGCGCGCCCTGCGCCCGGCCACGCGCGATGAATCCGAGCACCTTCTCCATGTGCTCGGCGGAGATCAGCGCCCCCACCTGGGTGCGCGCATCGAGCGGGTCGCCGACGCGCAGCGCCGCGGTGCGCTCGCGCAGCCGCTCGACGAAGGCGCCGCGGATCGACTTGTGGACGAACACCCGCGTGCCGTTCGAGCACACCTCGCCGGCGGAGTAGAAATTGCCGAGCAGCGCGCCGGCCACCGCGTTATCGAGCTTCGCGTCCTCGAACACGATGAGCGGCGACTTGCCGCCGAGCTCGAGCGTCACCTGCTTGAGCGTCGCGGCCGCATCGGCCATGACCGCTTTCCCCGTGCCGACCTCGCCGGTGAGGGAGATCTTGCGGATACCGCGGTGGCGGGTGAGGAGCCTGCCGGTCTCCGCGCGCCCCTGCACCACCTGGAACACACCGGCGGGCAGACCCGCCTCGGCGAATATCCTCTCGAGCTCGAGCGCCGTGAGCGGAGTGAGCTCGGCGGGCTTGAAGATCATGGCGTTGCCGCAGGCGAGCGCCGGGGCGCTCTTCCAGCAGGCGATCTGCAGCGGATAGTTCCAGGCGCCGATCCCGGCGACCACGCCGAGCGGCTCGCGCCGCGTGTAGCCGAAGGCTTTGGGTCCGAGGTCCAGGTGCTCGCCGGCGATGCCGGCGGCGAGGCCGGCGTAGTACTCGAGACAATCGGCGCCGGAGAGCACATCCACCGCCACCGTCTCCTGGATCGGCTTGCCGGTGTTGCGCGTCTCGAGCTCGGCCAGCTCGCTGTTCCGCGCGCGCAGCAGCTGCGCGGCGCGCTGCAATACCCGGCCGCGCTCCGCGCCGGTGAGCGCCGCCCAGCGCCGCTGCGCCGCGGTCGCCTCCTCCACCGCCGCATCGATCTGCGCGGCGCCGTCGACCGCGAGCTCCTCCAGCACGGCACCGGTCGCCGGATTCACCACGGTGATCGTGCCTGCGACCCTCAAACTGCCGCTGTCGGCGGGCGCGACCGGCGCGACGCTCGCCGCGGCGCGCGGCGCAGCGCCGTGCAGCTGCGCCAGATCGCGCAGCCGGCCGTCGACGAACGCCGTGAGGAGCGCGCGCGCCGTGCCGCTGTCGGCCTCCTGCCAGCGCGACAGCGCGGCCCGCAGCCACACCCCGTCGATCATCGCAGCGATCATGGCGGCGAGGCTGCGCGCGTCCGCGACCGGAATCATGCTGCGCAGGTCGCTCCGCAGGTTGGAGAGCATGCGGCGCTGGTACGCGGTCTGCACCCGCATCAGCCCTTCGACGTGCAGTACCTGGCCCCAGAACGCGAGCCAGGCGGTGCCGGTGCGCCGGTCGAACTCCTCGGGCGCGAGGTTCACGTCGATGACCGCCTGCACGCGCCCGCGGGGCGTGCCTGCCAAGCTAAGCGCCGCGCGCACCCGCGCGGCCAGTCCGCGCGCGAGGGTGCGGAAGGCAGCCTCGAGCAGGCCGTCCTTCTCGCCGAAATAATGCGCCACGAGGCCCGGGGATACCCCGGCTCGACGCGCAATCTGCGCAAGCGTAGTGCCGACGTAGCCGACATCGGCGAGACTGTCGATCGTGACCTCGATGAGCTGGGTGCGGCGCGCCTCTTCCAGCTCATCCCGCGGTACTGGGGTTGAGCCGTGCCGGGAGTCTCTGAAGGGCATTGACTGCCTGTTCAATCTGCGGCCCCGTCGGACTCGTCGCGGGACCTCACGGGGGCCCGCGGCGGTGTGTCGTCTTCGGCGATAGTCTGCGTTCGCTCAGTGACTTGCCCGGTTTATCCGACTTGACACCTGAGCTATTAAACGGCTATTCAAGCCGAGGCGGGAATGATGCGGTCGGCGGCCCCTGTGGTCAAGTGCGCCGCCGCGCCGGCGCGAAGAATAAAGAAGGGGAAACGGCGTGTTCGAGAACCAGAGTGCCGGACGGACTGACAGCGGCATGGAGCACTTCGGGTACAAGGAGTCGCTCGCCCGCAGCATCGGCGCGTTCGGCAGCTTCGCGGCCGGCGTCAGCTACATCTCGATACTGACCGGCACCTTCCAGCTGTTCTACTTCGGCTTCGGCACCGCCGGGCCGGTCTACCTCTGGTCCTGGCCGATGGTGCTCATCGGTCAGCTGGCGGTGGCGCTGTGCTTCATGGAGCTCTCCGCCAAGTACCCGATCGCCGGCTCGGTCTACAACTGGTCGAAGCTCCTCGGCAGCCGGATCGTCGGCTGGTCCTCAGGGTGGCTGATGCTCACCGCCTCGATCGTGACGCTGTCGGCCGTGGTGCTGGCGCTGCAGCTCAACCTGCCGCGGCTGTGGAGCGGCTTTCAGGTCGTCGGCGACGGCACCGGTCCGTACGATTTCGCCACCAACGCCGTCGTGCTCGGCACGGTGCTGATCGTGTTCACGACCGTCGTCAATGCGCTCGGCGTGCGTCTCATGGCGATGATCAACAGCGCGGGCGTCTTCATCGAGCTGATCGCGGCGTGCCTGATCGCGCTCTTTCTCGCGCTCAACATCCGGCGCGGTCCGGAGGTGTTCTTCTCGATCGGCGGCTATGGCAGCGCGAAGGGCTTCGGGTACCTCGGCGATTTCCTCATCGCCTCGCTCGCCTCCGGCTATGTCATGTACGGCTTCGATACTGCGAGCTCCCTCGGGGAAGAGACCCACGAGCCGCGGCGCACCGCGCCGCGGGCGATCCTGCGGGCCATCCTCGCTTCCTTCGTCATCGGCGGCGCGATCCTCGTGTTCGCGATCATGGCGGCGCCCGACCTGCACGATCCGAAGATCGGCAGCAGCGACGGCGGCCTGCAATACATCGTCGAGCAGGTGATGTGGGGTCCGCTCGGCAAGATCTTCCTGGTGTGCATCGTGGTGGCGGTAACGGTGTGCTCGCTCGCGGTGCACACCGCGGCCATCCGCCTGGCCTTCGCCATGGCGCGCGACAACGCGCTGCCCTTCGGCGAGAAGCTCGCGCGGGTGAACTCCGAGACGCGCGCGCCGATCGTGCCGGCCGTGGTGATCGGCGTGATCGCCGAGGCCATCCTGGTGCTCAACATCGGCCAGCCGAAGATCTTCACGGTGCTGACCTCGATCGCGGTCATCATGATTTATCTCGCCTATCTCATGGTGACCGCGCCGCTGCTGCGCAAGCGCCTCGCCGGTCAATGGCCGCCGGCCGACCTCGCGGCGGGCGGCTACTTCACGATGGGGCGCTGGGGAATGCTGGTGAACATCGTCGCCGTGCTGTGGGGCGCGGGCATGGCGCTCAACCTGGCCTGGCCGCGCGAGGCTGTCTACGGCACGCCCTGGTACAACACCTGGGGCGCATTCGTGTACATCGCGGTGATTCTCGGCGTGGGTCTCGCCTGGTACGCGCTCAAGGGCCGCCATCACATCGGCACCCTGGCATCGCATACGCTGCCGACGGCCTCCGGCTGACGCCATGTCGCATGGATTCAAGCCGTCCGGCGCGCATATGCTCGTCGGCGCCGGCCCGACGGCGCATGATCCGCCACCCCCATGACACGTTTCTCCGCGCTGTCGCTGCTCAAGATGGGCCTGCGCGGCCAGCGCGGCTGGCAGCCCCAGTGGCGCAGCCCCGAGCCCAAGAGCGCCTACGACGCCGTCATCGTCGGCGGCGGCGGCCACGGCCTGGGCAGCGCCTATTACCTGGCGAAAGAGCACGGCGTGAGGAACGTCGCGGTGCTGGAAAAAGGCTGGATCGGCGGCGGTAACACCGGCCGCAACACCACCATCATCCGCTCCAACTACCTGTTCGCGGAAAGCGCCGCGCTCTACGACCATGCGCTCAAGCTCTGGGAAGGACTCTCGCAGGAGCTCAACTACAACATGATGTTCTCGCAGCGCGGCGTCATGATGCTGGCGCACACCGTGCACGATGCGCAGGTCGCCAGGCGCCACGTGCACGCCAACCGCGCCGCCGGCGTCGACAATGAGTGGCTGACGCCCGAGGAGGCCCGGGCCTTCTGCCCGCCGCTGAACATCGGCGACATCCGCTACCCGGTGCTGGGAGCCGCCCTGCAGCGCCGCGGCGGCACCGCGCGCCACGACGCCGTCGCCTGGGGCTACGCGCGCGGCGCCGATGCGCTCGGCGTCGACATCATCGAGAACTGCGAGGTCACCGGCATCCGCCTCGATTCCCGGGGCGCCGTCGAAGCCCTCGACACGACGCGCGGCCGCATCCGCGCCCCGCGCGTCGGGGTGGTCGCCGCCGGCCACTCGAGCGTCATCATGGCGATGGCGGGCGTCGCGCTGCCGCTCGAGAGCTATCCGCTGCAGGCGCTGGTGTCGGAGCCGGTGAAGCCGGTATTTCCGTGCGTCGTCATGTCCAACACCATCCACGCGTACATCAGCCAGTCGGATAAGGGCGAGCTGGTGATCGGCGCGGGCACCGACGCCTATACGTCCTACACCCAGCGCGGCGGGCTGCACATCCCGAGTCACGCGCTGGAAGCGATCTGCGAGCTGTTCCCGATGTTCCGGCGCCTGAAGATGCTGCGCAACTGGGGCGGCATCGTCGACGTGTCGCCCGACCGTTCGCCGATCATCGGCAAGACGCCGGTGCCCGGACTGTACGTGAACTGCGGCTGGGGCACCGGCGGCTTCAAGGCCACCCCGGGCTCGGCGCACGTGTTCGCCTGGACGCTCGCGCACGACGAGCCGCACCCGATCAATGCGCCGTTCACGCTCGAGCGCTTCCGCGACGGCAACCTGATCGACGAGGCCGCGGCCGCCGCGGTCGCGCACTGAGGAGCGCGCATGCTGCTCATCGAGTGTCCCTACTGCGGCGAGCGCCCCGAGCCTGAATTCGTCTACGGCGGACAGGCCCACATCGCCCGGCCGGCGCAGCCGGGGGCGACCAGCCCCGACGAGTGGACGCAGTTCCTCTACCTGCGCAGCAACGTGCGCGGCGTGCACGCCGAGCGCTGGCGGCACAGCCACGGCTGTGGGCGCTTCTTCAACGCGCTGCGCGACACCACCACGGATCGCTTCCTCGCCACTTACCGCGTGGGCGAGCGAGCGCCATCCACATGATCGCGGGGCTCCGTACCCGATCCGGCGGGCGCATCGATCGCACGCGCACGCTCCACTTCCGCTTCGACGGCGTGAGCTACAGCGGCCTCGCCGGCGACACCCTCGCCTCGGCGCTGCTCGCCAACGGCGTGCACCTCTTCGGGCGCTCCTTCAAGTACCACCGCCCGCGCGGCGTGCTCGCCGCCGGGGCGGAGGAGCCGAGCGCGCTCGTGACCGTACGGCGCGATGCCGCGCGCTGCACCCC
>JASHVF010000004.1 GCA_030039615.1 Gammaproteobacteria bacterium
CCGCGAGGCTCCTCTCGACATCCGCATCCGTGGTCGCCCAGCTGCTGACACTGATGCGCATCGCGGTGCGACCCTGCCACACCGTCGTACCGCACCAGCAGCTGCCGTCCTCCTGCAACGCCGCGACGATGCGCCGGGTGCGCTCGGCGTCGCCGAACACGACCACCACCTGGTTGAGCACCACCTCGTTCAGTACCTCGAAACCGGCCGCCGCGAGCCCGGCGGCGAAGCGCTGCGCCTGGCGGCAGTTGCGCTCGATGAGCTCCGCGAGTCCCGCCCGACCGAGCGAGCGCAGCGCCGCGTACACCGGCACGGCCCGTGCGCGGCGCGACTCCTCGGGCACGAACTCGTGTGGGTCGCGCAGCTGCGTGCTGGTCGTGAGGTACGGTGCGGCCTGCGAAGGCGCCGCGAGACTCATGGCGCCGCGCTGGGCGGCGGCGTCGGCGCAGAAGACGATGCCGCAGTCGTACGGCACGTTGAGCCATTTGTGTCCGTCGGTGGCGATGGAGTCCGCCTGTGCCACGCCACGCACCAGGTGCGCACGCTGTGGGGCGGCCGCCGCCCACAGCCCGAACGCGCCGTCGACGTGCAGCCAGCCGCCGCGGGCGTGGGTCAGCCGGGCGATCTCCTCGAGCGGATCGCAGGCGCCGCTGTTCACGTTGCCGGCCTGGGCGCACACGATGCGCGGGCCGTCGCCTGAGCCGAGGGCGGCAGCGAGCGCGTCGCCGCGCATGCGGCCCTGGCGGTCGGTGGGGATGCGGCGCAGCCGCGCGCCGCCCAAGCCGAGCATCCGCAGCGCGAGAAAAATGGTGTAGTGCGCTTCCTCGCTCACCAGCACATCGATCGGCGGGGCGCCGAACAGGCCCTGCGCCTCGACGTCCCAGCCGGCGTCAGCGAGCACCCGATGGCGGCCCGCGGCCAGGCCGGTGAAGGTCGCCATCTGACAGCCGGTTACGAAGCCGACGGTCATCGCCGGCGGCAACCCGGCGAGCTCGCGCAGCCAGCCGGCGGTCGCCGTCTCGATGGCAGCCACCAGCGGCGAGGTCGCGTACAGCCCTCCGTTCTGGTCCCACGCCGAGACCAGCCAGTCGGCCGCGAGCGCAGCAGGGGTGCTGCCGCCGATGACAAACCCGAAGTAGCGCGGCCCGGCGCTCGCCACCGAGCCGAGCGCCCCGACGCGGGCGAGCGACTCGATGACCGCGGGAGCGCCCTCACCGTCGTCGCTGAGCGGCACCTCGAGCTCTCGCGCGAGCTCGGCGGGGGAGAGCAGCGCGCGCACCTTGCGCTCATCCAGGGCCTCGCGATAGTCGGCGGCGAGGCGCGCCGTGTTTTCGAGCAGCTGCCGGGTGGATGCGTGGCTCATGAGCTTGAAGTTAGCGCCGAGCGCCGCGGCGGGCCACGCACGGCTGCCTGCCGGCGCGACGCACTGTGCGCGCGCGCACCGGTACGGGCACGCCGGGCCGAGGCCGGCTAGGCGTAGTAGTCGCTCGCCACGGTCTCGTCCACTTTCCTGGCGCCCAGCGCGTTGCAGACCAGCGTCAGAACCACCGCGATCGCGAGATTGAGCAGCAGCGTGTAGAAGGCGGTGTAGCCCGGCAGCGTATAGGCGCCGAGCTTCAGCGGGTACGCGGGCTTCAGGTCCTGCGAGATCGCCATCGCGGTCCCGGCATAGGTGCCGACGGCCCAGCCGACGAGCAGCGCCCAGTCGTTGAACCAGCGCGTGTAGGCGCCGAACACCACGGCCGGCAGCGTCTGGATGATCCAGATGCCGCCGAGCAGCTGCAGGTAGATGGCAAACTTGGTCGGCACGAACAGGATGAATACCAGCGCGCCGACCTTGACGACCAGGGACACCCATTTGGCGAGCTGCGCCTCCCGTTTGGGTGTCGGATTGCGGTTGAAGAACTCGCAGTGAATGTTGCGCGTATACAGGTTCGCCGCGGCGATCGACATGATGGCCGCCGGCACCAACGCGCCGATGCCGATCGCGGCGAAGGCGACGCCGACGAACCACGAGGGGAAGCTGTGCAGGAACAGCGCCGGCACGGCGTAGTTGTTGCCGAACTCCTTGAAGCCCTCGGCAAACTCCGGCAGCTTCGCGACGCCCGCGGCTATGGCAAAGAAGCCGACCAGCGCCAAAAGTCCCAGCATGAACGAGTAGCCGGGCAGGAGCGCCGCGTTGCGCCGGATCGCGCGGCCGGTGCTGGCCGAGAGAATCGCGGTAAGGGAGTGCGGGTAGAGCAACAGCGCGAGCGCCGAGCCGAGCGCGAGTGTCGCGTAGGCGCCGTAGGCGCCGGTGGTTGCGGCCCCCGGAACCGCGAGCAGCAGCTTCTCGTGCGGCACGGCGGCGAAGATCCTGCCGAAGCCGCCGAGCTGCATCGGGATGACGATCACCGCGGCAAAGGCGGTGATGTAGATGAGGATGTCCTTGACGATGGCGATCGAGGCCGGGGCCCTGAGGCCGCTCGAGTAGGTGAAGGCGGCGAGTATCAGGAAGGCGATGATGAGCGGCAGGTCGGCTGCGAGTCCGCTGCCGTAGACACCGAGCCCGCCGAGCACCACCTGCAGTCCCACCAGCTGCAGCGCGATGTAGGGCATGGTTGCCACGATCCCGGTCAGCGTGATGGCGAGCGCCAGCCAGCGGTTGCCGTAGCGGCCTCGCACGAAGTCCCCCGCGGTGATGTAGCCGTGCTTGTGGCACACCTGCCAGAGCCGCGGGAACACCAGGAACAGCAGCGGATAGACGACGATCGTGTAGGGCACGGCGAAGAACGCCACGGCGCCCGCTCCGAAGGCGAGTGCCGGCACCGCGACGAAGGTGTAGGCCGTATAGAGATCGCCGCCGACCAGGAACCAGGTGATCAGCGTGCCGAAGCGCCGTCCCCCGAGGCCCCACTCGTGCAGCTGGTCGAGATCCCCCTTGCGCCAGCGTGCCGCGGCGAAGCCGAGCCAGGTGATGAACGCGAACAGCGCCACGAAGATGCTGAGCGCCACCCAGTTCACATCGTGCATCTCGAACCCCGTTGTGGTTACGCGCGGTGCGCCAGAAGCGCACGGGCCCCGCAGGGCCCGCGCGCTATTTCTGCGTGACCCGGTAGACGAACGCCGTGATCACCGCGGATATCAGCACCCACGCGAGCTGATACCAGTAGAAGAACGGCAGGCCGATCCAGGCCGGCTCGGCGGAGTTGTAGAACGGCGGCCACAGCACCGCCGCCCACTGCACGAGGAACAGCAGGTACCACCAGCTCCAGCGATCGCCGCGCCGATCCTCGGCATTGTCCGTCATGGCGCGCGTCTCCCGCGGTGACTGCCAGATCCCGGTTCGTTACTCGATCTTCCGGTCCTTGGTTTCCGGCAGGAACAGGAAGCCGATGACCACTGTCATGAGCGCGACGATGACCGGGTAGCGCAGCCCGTAGTACATATTGCCGTGGAGCGCCACCAGCGCGAACGAGATCGCCGGCAGGAAGCCGCCGAACCAGCCGTTGCCGATGTGATAGGGGAGCGACATCGAGGTATAGCGGATCTTCGCCGGGAAGAGCTCCACCAGCCACGCCGCGATCGGCCCATAGACCATGGTGACGTAGATCACCAGGATCACCAGCAGCAGCAGCACCATCGGGTAGTTGACCTGCGCGGGGTCCGCCTTGGCGGGATAACCGGCTTCCTTGAGCTTAGCCGACAGGCCTTTGCCGAAGGCGCCGCTCGCCTCCTTGAAGGCGGCCGCCGCCATGCCGGTGCCCTCGACCGAGTCGATCGTGGTCGTGCCGATCTTGACGCGCGCCAGCGTCCCCGCCGGTGCCGCCTCGTTGGCGTACGGCACGCCGGCCTTGGCGAGCGCCGCCTTCGCCACGTCACACGAGTGCACGAAGGCCTTCTTTCCCACCGGGTCGAACTGGAAGCTGCAGGCGTCGGGGTCCGCCACCACCGTCACGGGCGAGGCGGCTGCAGCGGCCTCGATGGCGGGGTTCGCATAGTGCGTGATCCCCTCGAAGATCGGTATGTACGTGACGGCGGCGATCAGACAGCCGGCGAGCACGATCTTCTTGCGTCCGATCTTGTCCGAGAGCCGCCCGAAGACGATGAAGAAGGGGGTCCCGATGACGAGCGCGGCGGCGATCAGATAGTTCGCCGCCTGCGCGTCCACCTTCAGCACCTGGGTAAGGAAGAAGAGGGCGTAGAACTGCCCTCCGTACCACACCACCGCCTGGCCGGCGGTCGCGCCGAGGAGCGCGAAGATGACCAGCTTCAGGTTGGCCCAGTTGCCGAAGGATTCCGCGATCGGGGCTCTCGAGAGCCGGGCCTCCTGCTTCATCTCGAGGAACACCGGCGACTCGTTCAGCTGCATGCGGATGTACACCGACACGATCAGCAGAATCGCCGAGGCCAGGAAGGGAATGCGCCAGCCCCAGGTATCGAAATCAGCTCCGAGGAGCTGTCGGGTGAAGAGGATGACCAGAAGACTGAGGAACAGCCCCAAGGTCGCCGTCGTCTGGATCCAGCTGGTATACAGCCCGCGCTTGCCGTGCGGCGCATGCTCGGCCACATAGGTGGCTGCGCCGCCGTACTCGCCGCCGAGCGCCAGCCCCTGCAGCAACCGCAGGGCGATCAGCAGCACCGGAGCGATCAGGCCCGCCGAGGCGTAGCTCGGCAATACACCGATCAGGAAGGTCCCCGAGCCCATGATCACGATCGTGATGAGGAACGTGTGCTTGCGCCCCACGAGGTCCCCGAGCCGCCCGAACACCAACGCCCCGAACGGCCGCACGAAGAATCCGGCCGCGAAGGCCAGCAGCGCAAAGATGAATCCGGTGGTCTCGTTGACCCCGGAGAAGAACTGCTTCGTCATGATCGCGGCGAGCGATCCGTACAGATAGAAGTCGTACCACTCGAACACCGTGCCGAGGCTCGAGGCGAAGATGACGCGCCGATGCGCCTTGTCGATACCGGATTCGTAGACGGGCAGGTTGGTCGCGGCCACGGGGCTGCTCCTATGCTGGTTGTTATGGACTCTTCGAGCGAGTTATCGTTGTTCGTACCCGAACCATACACCGCAGGCCGCGGCAGTATTCCACACGTAGCGGTCCGCACGGAAGCCTCGGAGGTTTCCGGGGGTGGAATTGGGGGTGGGAGGCCCGCAGCCGGGGCGCCCGGGGTCGCTTGCCGCGGCGTCAGCGGCGCGCGCTGCCGAGCGCGGCCAGCTTGCTATGGGTGCGTTCGCTCTCGTCTTCTTCGGGTTGGTTGGCCTGCGACTGGCGCACCAGGGCGATGAACTTGTCGGCGGTGAGCGCCGGGCTGAAAAAGAACCCCTGATACTGGTCGCAGCCGAGGTCCGCGAGCAGCGAGAGCTGCTCGGAGGTCTCGACGCCCTCGGCGATCACCTTGAGGTGCAGGCTGTGCGCCAGAGAGATGATCGCGCGCACGATCGAGGCGTCCTCGGAGCGCCGCGTCATGTCCTCGACGAAGCAGCGATCGATCTTGAGCTTGTCGATGGGGAAGCGCCGCAGGTAGCTCATGCTTGAGTAGCCGGTGCCGAAGTCATCGACCGAGACCAGCACGCCCATGCTGCTGATCGCCTCGAGAATGAGGATCGACTCCTCGGCATCGCTCATGACCGCGCTCTCGGTGAGCTCGACCTCGAGCAGCTGCGGATCGAGCTGCGCGGCATCGAGCGCGCGGCGGATCTGGTCAACCAGGTTGGTGAGGCGGAACTGGGACGGCGCCAGGTTCACCGCTACCCGCAGCCGCGGCAGGCCCGCGTCCTGCCAGGCCTTGGCCTGGCGGCAGGCCTCATGCAGTACCCACTCGCCGATGGCATCCAGCAGGCCGCAGTCGTCGGCGATGCCGATGAAGTCGGCCGGCTGCAGCAGGCCGCGCTCGGGGTGACGCCAGCGGATGAGCGCTTCGGCGCTGTTGATGCGTCCGCTCGTGGTGTCGACCTTGGGCTGATAGTGCAGCTCGAACTGGCCGCCGTGCAGCGCCTGGTGGAGCTCACTCTCGACGCGCACGCGCTCCTGCGTCCCGGCGCTCATGCCCTCGGCATAGCACTGCACGTTGTTGCGGCCGCGCTCCTTGGCGCTGTACATGGCCGCGTCGGCGTGCGCCAGCAGCGTGTCGACCGTGCGGCCGTCGCGCGGGTAGAACGCCACGCCGATGCTCGGGGAAATGTGCACGTCGATGCCGAGCAGGCGCATCGACGGCTCCATCAGCTGAATCACGCGCCGCCCGACCGCGAGCGCCTCCGACTGCGTGATCGGCGGGCCGAGCAGGATGACGAACTCATCGCCGCCGAGACGCGCCGTGGTGTCGACGGAGCGCACCGCGGTCTTCAGGCGCTGCGCCACTTCGCGCAGCAACTCGTCCCCGGCGCGGTGGCCGAGGGAGTCGTTGATGACCTTGAAGCGATCGAGATCGATGACCAGCAGCGCAAATTCGTGTGACTGGCGGTCCGAGTGGGCGATCGTCTGGGTGATGCGATCATCGAGCAGCAGGCGGTTGGGGAGGCCGGTGAGCGCATCATGCGAGGCAAGATGGCGCAGCTTGCGGTTCGCGGCCTCGAGCCCGCGCGTGCGGTCGGTCACCACCAGCTCGAGGCTCTCGACGTGCTGCTTGAGGGCGCGGGCGTTGGCCCATTTGCGGCTGAGGGCGCTCGCGCACTGCAGGATTTCGATCGGCTCGAAGGGCTTCTTGACGACGATCAGCTTGTCGGAATGCCCGAGCCGCGAGAGCAGCTCGAGCCAGTCGTAGTCGGTGTAGGCGGAGCACACCACCACCTGGATTTCCGGATCGATGCCCCACAGGTGCTCGATGGTCTCGAGCCCGTCCCAGCCCGGCGGCATGCGCATGTCGACGAAGGCCACCGAGTAGGGGCGTCCCTCGGCGAGCGCCTCGCGGGCGCGCTCGACGCCATCGCGCCCCTGCATCGCCGAGTCGACATCGAAGGTCGGCCGCTCGATCGTGGGGCGCTGCTCGCCAAAGAGCGCCGCCTCCGCGTCCGAGACCTTGCCCGCCTCCTGGCCCGCGAGAATCTTGCGGTAGTCGTCGTGGATCGACGCGTTGTCGTCGATGACCAGGATGCGGTGGGTGAGGACGTCCGATTCGCCGGTCATTTGGCCGGCTCCGCCGCCGCCAGCGGCAGCGTCAGCGTGAAGGTCGCGCCCATGCCGGGGCCGGGGCTCTCGGCGCGCAGCGTGCCGCCGAGCTCGCGCGCGGCGAGCGCGCTCGAATGCAGCCCGAAGCCGTGGCCCTCGGCGCGCGTGGTGAAGCCGTAGTTGAAGATGCGGTCGAGATTCTCGCGCGGGATGCCGACTCCGGTATCGATCACCGAGATCAGCACGGCGGAGAGCGAGGCGCGCACGCGCACCGTCACGCGCCGCTCGCCGCCACCCTTGGCCTCGGAGCAGGCGTACTTGGCGTTGCGGATCACGTTGACGAGAATCTGCAGCACCTTGTGCTTGTCGACCCGCACCATCGGGACGTCCTCGAAGTCGCGCACGATCGTGACGCCGTGCCGGTTGAAGGCCCCTTCGTTCATGCGCAGGCTGTCGTCGACCAGCACCCGTACGTCGACCGTGTCGGTGACGCCGCCGAGGCGCGCATAGCCCTGCTGCATGGCGACGATTTCCTTGATGTGCTCGACGTTGCTGCGCAGCGCGGTGAGTTCGGCGATCGCGGCATCGCGCTCGGCGACCAGCTCGTTGGCGAGCTCGCTGAGATAGGCCGGCACATGCTTGCCCTGCGGGCCGGCCACGAAGGCAGCCAGGTCCGCGGCGTGGTCGGTGAAGAGCCTGGCGACCCGGGTGAGCCCGCTGCACCTGGAGCGCTTGATGCGCTCGGCGACCATGCTGGCCGAGACGTTGACGCTATTGAGGACGTTGCCCACGTTGTGCAGCACATTGGTGGCCACCTCGGCCATGCCTGCCTGCCGCGAGGCGGTCAGCAGCTGCTTGTGCACGCGCTCGAGCTCCTCCTCGGCCTGGCGCCGCTCGGTGATGTCCTGCACCACCGCGAGCGCGCCGAGCGGCTGGCCCTGGGGGCCTATCAGGCGCTGCGAGCTCGCCAGCACGGTGCGCGCGGCGCCATCCGGCCGGACGATGACGAATTCCTGGTCCCTGCAGATCTCGGCGCGCAAGGCGCGCGCGAGCGGCCGCTGCTCGCGGGGTATCTCCGTCCTGCCGTCGGGGCCAAGCACCTTCGAGGTGAGCGGGTAGGGGTTGCGGGGGCCGGGCTCGGTCTGCGCGACGATGCCGAAGAGCTCCGTCGCGGCCCGGTTATAGTGAGTCAACTGGCCGCGCACGTCGCACGAGAGCAGCGCGAGCGGCAGCTCGCCGACCACGGTGGCGAGCAGTGTCTGATTCTGCAGCAGGGCCGCCGCCATCTCCTTGCGGTGGGTGATGTCGCGCAGGAACTCGACCGCGCATTCGGGGTGGTCACCGCCGTCGCTGACCAGCGAGGTGGTGACCCGCACCCACAGCGGGCTGCCGTTGCGGCGCATGTAGCGCCGCTCGACATCGAGGTGCGTGACTTCCCGGCGCCACAGCCGCTCGAGCCCCGCCTTGGTATCCGGGGCGTCTTCGCCGTGGGTGAGGCTCTCGATGGACTCCTTACGAAGCTCCTCGACGCTGTAGCCGAGCATGCCGCAGAAAGCGAGGTTGGCGTGGCGGAAGCCGCCATCGGGGTTGGAGAAGGCGATTCCCACGGGCGCCTGCTCGAGGGTATTGCGAAACAGAGTCTCGACCGCCGGCCGGGACGCGACCGGCACCCGGAAGAGTCCCGTGGCCGCGACGTCCTCGGAGCCGGTGTCCGTATCGGCGGATTTCACGGCCATTGGCGTTGGCTCCGCAAAGGGGCTTCTTGTCGGTATGAGGTGCGCATACGCAGGCTATCGGCGGCGCCAGGCCACTCCCATCGCAGCGACTTAACAAAAACGGGCGAAATTCCACCACGCCGCGCTGCGTCACACAGCGAACCAGGTCGCACCTCGGGGGCGAGTCATTCGTGAACGCGTTCGCGCTTCCGAGCGTGAGTGCCGCATCCAACAGCCAAAAACCACGAAACACGCCGCAGCGGCGTGACGGCGGCGTTCCGACAGCCGCCTGGAAGCATCCCGGCAGTTACCTGGGCGTGGCGGTGGCCTCGGCGAAAGAAGGGGTGGCAGGGGATGGCCGCCGGCCGATCCAGGTGTCGAAACAGCGTCTTCCCGACGAAAGGATGGGGCTAAGCCAAAGACTGTAAGCCGCTGATTTATTAAGCTTCCGGCCGGTTACGTTGACGTCGAACGCCGAAGCCGGCCGCATCTCGGTCGAAGGCTTCACGGATGCCTCAGTGCGGTTCATTGAGCCCTGGAAGAACCTCCGCCCGCTGCATCCGGCGAGGAGGTAGCACCCGGCTTCAGCGGGCGGCGGCAGGGGAGTCCTGCGCGCCTTCGACGCGAAGCCGTCGTCGACGCGCCGTGCCCCATGGCAACTCCGGCCCGGGGGTCCTGGTGCCAGCACCGTTTCGTCACGCGGCAACCGCCCTGCTATGGGCGCACGCGGTGGCCGGAACCTCGATCACGAACTCGAACGGTGTATAAGCGAAGTCCGCGGCGGAGCCCAGTAGCTCGATGCGTATCGTCGCGCCCTGCTGCTTGAGGAAGGTCCTGACGGCGTCCATGCCGACGCCGCGTCCGGAGACCTGGGTGACCGCCGTGGCGGTCGACAGGCCGGAGCGGAAGATCAGGTCCGCTACCTGCTCGCGGGTCGGCCGGTGCGCACCGTCGAACAGGCCGGCGGCGAGACCTTTCTCATAGAGGCGGTGCAGCGCCAGACCACGCCCGTCGTCGCTGATGCGCAGCTCAATCCTGTCCGCCCGCCGTACGCACGAGAATCGCACGCAGCCCTGCTCGGGCTTGCTGGCCGCACGTCGTTCCTCCGGGGACTCGATGCCGTGATCGAGGGAGTTGCGCAGGATATGCACGAAGGAGCTCTTGAGCGCTTCGGCAAACTGATTGTTGAAGCCAAACCCGCCGTGGGCAACGTCTACCGCAGGCGTCGGCTTCTTCAGCTCCGCCGCCAGCGACGCCAGCGCGTCGACTGAGCCCGAGACCAGGCGCTCGAGCGAGATGAGGCCAAGCTCGTCCACGGCCTTGCGCAGGCGCGCCGTGACGGCACCGGGGTGCGTGGCGGCGAGCGACGCGGTCATGGCACGGAGCTTAGCGAGCTCGTCGTTGCCGACGAAGCACCCCCGCGACGTCAGCAACTCCGCCGCCCGGCCCTTGCGGCCGAGCTTCTCCTCGTTCACGCCGACGAAGCGGGCGATGGCCGCCTCGACGGCCTCGAGCTCGGAAAGCATCAGCGGCGCATCCCACGCCGCATTCGCGTCCCTGCGCAGACGGTCGTAGGTCTGCTCGGCGCGGTGCGCCGCGTCGGTGATCTGGCTGAACTCGAAGGTGCGTGCATTACCCTTGACGGTATGCATGTTGCGGAACAGCGCCGCGATCGGCTCGTGATCGCGGCCGCGCTGCTGCCCGATGAGCGTGCGGTTGGCGGCCATGAAGCCGCGCGCCGACTCGACGAAGTCGTTGAACTTGCCGGCCGGGACGCGAATGATCTTCGCGATGATGTCGAGCTCCTCCTTCTGTTTGGCGGAGGCGAGCTCGAGTTCGCGCAGCTGGGTCACGTCCTGGGTGATCAGCAGCACCTTCTCGACGGTGCCGCTCTCCTCGTTGATGATCGGACTCCAATCGAGCAGCACGATCTTCTGCGAGCCGTCGTCGTTCGCGAGCGTCATCTCGCGGGCCAGCAGGTGGCTGTTGAAGTCGAACATCAGCGGCTCTTCGCCCAGGATCGCCGCCAGGGCGGCGTGCACCTGGTCCTTGGCGTCGGCGCCGAGGCTCGAGCGGCTGAACAGGCTCTCGATCAGATCCTTGTTGGCTAAGTCATCGATGCAGAAGATGGTGCGAAGGTAATTGGAATACTCCGGATGGATGCGATTGCCGGGGATGACGGTTGAGACGCCGAGCTTCATGTTCTGCAGCATGGCGTTGATGTCCGAGGTCTTCTGGCTGAGCTGCGCGGTGCGTTCCTGTACGCGCACCTCGAGCATCTCCCGATGTTTTGTCTCGAGTGCGAGGCGCTCGTTGGCCTCCTGCTGCATGCGGCTGCGGACCGCGTCCCGCATGGTCACCATGTCCCGCATCAAGCCCGCGAATTCCCCTTGCCCGCGGACTACGACCTCCTGCCCGGCGGCGTTCTCCGCGACGCTGCGGACGATCGAACGCATGCGGCTGAGCGAGCTGGAGATGCTGCGCGCCAGGAGCAGGGCAAGGACGATGCCGCACAGCACCGCCGGTGCCACGCTGATCACGATGAGATCGTGCCCCTGCGAGGCGCGCTCCGAGATCTCTGCCGGTCGCTGTTGCGCAGTGGCGGCCTGGGAGTCAACGAGATCCTGGAGACGGGAATCCAGATCCTTGATGGCGTCAGCGCTGGGAGGGCTGTGTGCAGCCAGCAGCGTCTGGATGCGCGCGCTCGCATCCCGGATGTCGCCCGCGGTGGCCGGTTCGCCGAGTGCGGTGGCCGCGGCATCCAGATGGTCCTTCGCGGCCTGGGCGAGTTCGAGCATGTGCGCGGGATCACCCGCGCGGCCGCCACCGGCAAGTCCCACCAGCTCCTTCCATGAGACCTGCGCCTGCTGCGTCTCTCCCGCGGCCGCTTGCTCGGTCTCCTGATAGTGCGCGGTCATGGCGATCAGATCGCGATACTTGAGGACGGCGTTAATGCCGGTTCCGAGGGAGATGAGGGTGATAAAGCCCAGGGCCGCGAGCAGCTGGGCCCGGACCGGCACCCGGTTGACGAGCGTATTGTCCGGCCCGGAGGGCAGCATGCGCTCGAGCACCGGGAAATGCCGTCGGCGGTGATTAAAGACCACGGCCCCGATGTGGACTGCCACCAATCCGACGATGAGCCCGGCGGTCACCATGTGCGCGAGCATGCAGTCATCGCGCAGCCGGTCGGAAACATCCCACGGTGCCGGAACCGTCACGAGCCCGAAGAGCGTCACGGTATCGCCGCGGCCCCAGGCCACCACGATGCCGAGGAGGGGCTGCACCGTGAGCGCGAGGAACAGCGCGCCATGCACCAGGCGCGCGGCACTGATCTGCCATGCCGGCAGCGCGATGGACGGCGCTGTGACTGCCTCGCGCCTCGACATCGCAAACTGCACAAGGATGAGCAGCAGGATGGCGAAGCCCGTCTGGCGATGGACACTCAGCAGCTCCTGGCCATAATGCAGCGAGCGGAGCTGTGTGAGTATTCCGGCAACGGCGATCTGCGACAGTATCAGTCCGGCCACCAGCCAGTGCATGAGCTGCAACGGCAGTGAATAGTGAGTCCTTCTGACGGCGTTGTTCATGTGGTACCGAGCGCCTTGGTCTATTTGACCGTGATCGTGAGCTTCATTTTTGGATGAATCCCGCACCCCACGCTGTAGGTACCGGGCTTGGTAAAGATGAATTTGACGTGCCCGCCGGGTGGTTGCAGTCCGCCGTTGAAGGTGACGGACTCGCCGGTAATCATGATGTTGTGGGACGTGGAGTCGTCATTGACGAAGTCGACGGCCTGCCCCTTGGTGAGCGAGAGTTCGTTGGGCCTGAAGGCCAGGCCTTTCTGGCTCACCGTGACAGCTTCCGCGGCCGCAGCACCTCCCGCGGCGAAGAGCCCCAG
This sequence comes from Gammaproteobacteria bacterium, assembly GCA_030039615.1. Lineage (GTDB taxonomy): Bacteria > Pseudomonadota > Gammaproteobacteria > Steroidobacterales > Steroidobacteraceae > 13-2-20CM-66-19. The sequence goes on from JASHVF010000004.1 coordinate 12,708, forward strand.
GCAGGTCAGAAGGATGATCGAGTAACGGCATTTCATACTAGTCTCCTCATCGAGGCAGCATCGCGAGCGCCACGGGCTCGTCATTGCTCGTCAGGGTGTTCAGGAACGCCAGCAGGTCGGCCTTTTCCTCTGCTGTCAGGTGCAGCGGCTGGATATTCGAATCCAGGCTGGGGCGAGTGACGAATCCGGAATCATAATGATCAATCACCGCGGCCAATGAAGGCATCGACCCGTTATGCATGTACGGAGCGCGCTGGTTGATATTGCGCAGGGTCGGAGTCTTGAAGGCGTGCTCAAGCTGCACGATTCCGGGCATGATGGCGGCACGTCCCCGGTCATCGTCATCGATGCCGATGTCGTGGAAGCCATCATCCGTGAATCGCCAGCCCACATGGCAGGCGGCGCACTTGGCCTTGCCGTTGAAGAGGGCAAAGCCACGCACGGCCGCGCTGGAAATCGCCTTGTCATCGCCGCCGACCCAGCGGTCGAAGGGGGCCTGCGTCGAATTGACCGTTCTCTCGAACGTGGCGATCGCGGCGGCGATCATGTCCAGATCGATCGGCCGTCCCGGGTAGGCCCGGGCGAACGCCTCAACGTATCCGGGAATCGAGCGCAGCAGCGGCAGCGTCTGCGCGATCGACATGTTCATCTCCTTGGTGGATGTCAGGGGTCCCTTAGCCTGCGTCTCGAGCGTGTCAGCCCGTCCGTCCCAGAAGTACGGCTCTCCGTAGGCGACGTCGAGGATGGTGGGGGTATGGCGGGCGAGTTCGGATCCCATGTGCCCGATGCCTCGCTGCAGGCCGTCGGCCCAGCCAAGCGCGGGGTTATGGCAGCTGCCGCAGGAAATCATCCCTGATCCGGACAATCGCGGGTCGAAGAACAGCATCCGCCCGAGCGCGACGCGCTCAGTCGTGATCGGATTATTCTCGGGCTGCGGGATCGAGTCGGGCCGCACGTACTGGCTTCGCAGCTTGTTGAGAGCGGTGTTGCCCGCGTCTGCTGGCGAATCCTCGGCGAGCGCCGGGGATGCCTGATAGAGAAGGGCTGCGGCGACCGTCGCCACCGCGCCGAGGATAATTGAACGCGCTCTAACGCCCTGAATGCTTCGCATGACTCCTGACCTCCGTGTCTCGTGCAGAGCCCTGTCCGTTACGCCACGAGCTTGCGCAGCGCAGCGGGGACCACCGCGCCCTTGAAGGGCTTGACGACCCATCCTTTGTCGCCCGCAGCCCGTCCGCGCTCCTTACATGCCCGCGCTGCTCTGCGTGGTAAGCAGATCAAATTGACCGTGATGTGGCGCAGTTCGCCGTCGGATTGAGTGCGCGCCGATACGAGCGCAGCTTGCGACTACACGCATTCCGTTGAAGCTTCCTTGCCATCAACACGCTTGGCACATCCTGATCTGCGTCGCAGGCAGGCACAGTCCGGTGCCTCACGCAGCTATCGCGTCCATGCTCTGATCAATGACGGATCTGCCAGCGAGAACTTTAGACTCAGGCTAAATTCTTAATCGTATGATTGCGCCGAAATGTGCTGCTGTTCACGCTTGCGAGCCGGCGGGCTCGAGGCAGAGCGAACGCCCGCAGAGCATCGCGCTTCCTGAGATCCATAGGCTCCGCACGGAAGAAAGGCTGCCACAGGCTTCACTGAGGCCGACTGAAGCCCCGACGGCGCCACACCTGCGTCTGACTGAACGAACGCGAATCCGCTGAAACCCTTGGGGGCAGGGGAGCCAAACCCGACGGCGAGGCGTTACCGAAATCTCCGGAGTGGTGACCAAAATCTGATTGGGCCGACAGAGGGGACGTCGCGGTTGGGCCAGGAAATATCAAATTTCACATAATATACATTATGCGAA
>JASHVF010000426.1 GCA_030039615.1 Gammaproteobacteria bacterium
GCGGTCGCCGCCCGGCAGCTCTACATCCAGAGCCTGCCGCCGGGTACGCTGCCGTCCTGCGGGGCGCCGCTCGCCATGATGCTGCGCTTCATGCCGCTGCTCGAGGTGCTGCGCCGCGTACTGAGCGGCAGCGGCGAGTGCGGTGAGATCAACTGGACGTTTCTCGGGCTCGCCATGCCCGCCTGGGTGCTGATCTGGGCGGTGCTGCTCGCCGTGGCGGGCGCGCTCGCTGCGCTCAGGTCAGAAGCTTCCGCAGCACGTTGAGGTACATGCGCTCGAGCGCCTCGACGTCCGCGGCGCGCACGCACTCGTTCACCTTGTGGATGGTCCTGTTCACCACGCCGAGCTCGACGACCTGGGCGCCGAGCGGCGCGATGAAGCGCCCGTCGGAGGTGCCGCCGCCGGTCGAGAGCTTCGGTTCCGTGCCGGTCACCTCCGCCACCGCCGCGACGACGGTCTGCGACAGCTGGCCCGGCGGGGTGTAGAAGGGCTCCCCCGAGACGTACCATTCGAGCGTGTAGCGCACGCCGTGCCTGCGCAGAATCTCCTCCACCGTGCCCTTGAGCTTCTCGAGCGTCTGCACCGGGGAGTAGCGCAGGTTGAAGCGTGCCTTGAGCTCTCCCGGTATGACATTCGGTGCGCCGGTGCCGGCGTTGAGGTTCGACACCTGAAAGGTGGTCGGCTGGAAGTGCTCGGTGCCTGCATCCCAGACGTGCCGGGTGAGCTCGGCGAGTGCCGGGGCGAGCGCGTGCACCGGGTTCTCGGCCAGCTGCGGGTAGGCCACGTGTCCCTGGACGCCGTGGACGGTGAGGCGTCCGCTGAGCGAGCCGCGCCGGCCGACCTTGATCGTGTCGCCGATCGAGCCCTCGCTCGAGGGCTCGCCCACCAGGCACCAGTCGATACGCTCGCCGCGGCCGGCGAGCGTCTCGGCGACGCGCTTCGTGCCATCGACCGACGGGCCTTCCTCGTCGCTGGTGATAAGGAATGCGATCGAGCCGCGGTGGTCGGCGTGCTCGCGGACGAAGGCCTCGCTGGCCGTCACCATGGCGGCGAGCCCCGTCTTCATGTCCGCGGCGCCCCGCCCGTAGAGCACGCCGTCGCGCAGCGTCGGCACAAACGGGTCGCTGCTCCACTCCTCGAGCGGACCCGTGGGCACCACGTCGGTGTGCCCGGCGAAGCAGAAGACCGGCTGACGCGCGCCGCGCCGCGCCCAGAGGTTATCGACGTTGCCGTAGCGCAGCGGCTCGACCGTGAACCCGATGGCCGCGAGACGCTCGCCGATCAGCTGCTGACACCCCTCGTCCGCGGGCGTCACCGAGCGGCGCGCGATCAGGTTCTCTGCGAGCTCGAGGACGCGCGACATCTTGGGGGTGGCTTCCTCTCATTCGAGGCCGAAGACGGTTCGCGTTTATACGGTGAGCGGCATTGGCGGGCAAGCGCCTGTCACGACTGTGAAAACTCGGCCGGCAAAACTACTCGCCTGGGCGGGGCGGGCTGTGCGGGCGAGGCGTGTCATCGGAGCATCATATAATTGTCATCTAATGCCCGCGAGCGGCAGGTGCCGCTGCCGCTAACCCGCTTTGGAGGAGCCTAAACACATGAAATCACGCAGATTGAGCGGGACACTGACCGCGGGTCTCGCTGCGGCCTTGGCCCTGGGGGCCGTGCAGGCAGCCGACATCTCCGGCGCCGGCGCCACGTTCCCCTATCCGATCTATTCGAAGTGGGCGGACGCCTACCGGCAGCAGACGGGCATCGGGCTCAACTACCAGTCGATCGGCTCGGGCGGCGGCATCAAGCAGATCAAGGCGAAGACCGTCACTTTCGGCGCGACCGACATGCCATTGAAACCCGATGAGCTCAAGCAAGCCGGGCTGGTGCAGTTTCCGATGGTCATCGGCGGCGTCGTGCCGGTGGTGAACGTGAAGGGAGTGCAGGCCGGTCAGATGGTGCTGAGTGGCGCCACGGTCGCGTCCATCTACATGGGGGAGATCACCCGCTGGAACGACCCGCGCATCCAGAAGCTGAACCCGGGACTCGCGCTGCCGGCGACCAACATCGCGCCGATCTACCGCTCGGACGGCTCCGGAACCAATTTCCTCTTCTCGCACTACCTGTCGCAGGTGAGCCCGACCTTCAAGGAGAAGATCGGCGAGAACACCTCGGTGCAGTGGCCGGTCGGAATCGGCGCCAAAGGCAACGAGGGGGTGGCCAACATGACCAACGTGACCGATGGCGCCATTGGTTACGTCGAGTACGCGTACGCGAAGCAGATCAAGATGTCGTACTGCGATCTGGTCAACTCCGCCGGCAAGACCGTCGTGCCGAGCGCCGAGTCCTTCCAGGCCGCGGCCGCCAGCGCCGACTGGGCGCACGCGCCGGGCTACTACCTGATCCTCACCGACCAGCCGGGAGCGGCCAGCTGGCCGATCACGGGCGCGAGCTTCATCCTGGTCTACGGCACGCCGCCCGATCCGGCCGCGACCGGCGAGGCGCTCAAGTTCTTCGACTGGGCCTACCGCAATGGCGCCAGGATGGCGGCGGATCTTGACTACGTACCGCTGCCGGACAGCCTCGAGAATCTGGTCCGGGCCACCTGGAAGACCGAGATCAAGGGTGTACCGGCGATCGCCGGCGCATCCGACAGCAAGCGGATGTAGTCTGAACCGCGCCGCATGAATACCGCGGCTGCCATCGATCCGCGACACGCGGCGGGGCAGCGGTGGCGCGAGCGGCTGTTCCGCACCGCCACGCTGGTGGCGGCGCTGCTCGTGCTGACGCTGCTCGGCGGCGTCGCGTTGTCGCTGCTGCGCGGGGCGTGGCCCGCGCTCGCCCACTTCGGGCTGCGCTTCCTTACCAGCGAGGTCTGGAATCCGGTCACCGATCAGTACGGGGCGCTCGCGGCGGTCTACGGCACGCTCGTCACCTCGCTCATCGCCCTCGTGATCGCCATCCCCTTGAGCCTGGGGATCGCGATCTTTCTCACCGAGCTCGCGCCCGTGTGGCTGAAGCGCCCGGTCGGCATCGCCATCGAGCTGCTGGCGGCCGTGCCGAGCATCATCTACGGCATCTGGGGTTTATTCGTGCTTGCGCCCATCCTGCAGCGGCATGTGCAGCCCTGGCTCATCGACACGCTCGGGCCGCTGCCGCTCGCGGGCAGGCTCTTCCAGGGTCCTCCCTATGGCATCGGCGTGCTGACCGCGGGCATCGTGCTCGCCGTCATGGTGGTGCCGTTCGTCACCGCGGTGACGCGCGACGTGTTCGAGACCGTGCCGGACGTGCTGAAGGAGTCCGGCTACGGGCTCGGCGCCACGACCTGGGAGGTGATCTGGCAGGTGGTAGTGCCGTACGCGCGCACCGGCGTGATCGGCGGCATCATGCTCGGCCTCGGGCGCGCGCTCGGTGAGACGATGGCGGTTACCTTCGTCATCGGCAACGCGCACCGCATCGGCTCCTCGCTCCTCGCTCCCGGCACCACCATCTCGGCATCGATCGCCAACGAGTTCACCGAGGCGGTCGGCGACCTCTACACTTCCTCGCTGGTGGCGCTCGGGGCACTCTTGTTCCTCATCACCTTCACGGTGATTGCCGCGGCGCGCTTCATGCTGCTGCGTCTCGAGCGCCGCGCACTCTCCTCGGTATGAGCCGCCGCTTCCTGCGCAAGCTCAC
>JASHVF010000427.1 GCA_030039615.1 Gammaproteobacteria bacterium
GCGAACGTCATGGCGTAGTGGAAGTCGGCCTCGGCGCTCGCGCCCTCGCCGATCCAGCCGGCGGCGATGCGGTCCTCGCCCTTGATGGCCGCGGCCATCGCCCAGCCCACCGCCTGCGGGAACTGCGTGGCGAGATTGCCCGAGATCGAGAAGATGTTGCCGCTGCCCCAGTGATACATGATGGGCATCTGCCGGCCTTTGCACATGTCGTGCGTGTTGGACAGGCACTGACACATGAGGTCGACCAGGTTGCGGCCGCGCACCACCTGCAGGCCCTGCTGGCGGTAGGAGGGAAACAGCATGTCGGTCGGCTGCAGCGCCATGCCGGCGGCCACCGCCACCGCCTCCTCGCCCGTCGACTTGATATAGAAGGAGATGCGGCCCTGGCGCTGGATCTTCTGCATGCGGTCGTCGAACAACCGCGTCAGCAGCATGTGCCGCAGCCCCACCTGCAGCTCGCCCGGCTCGAGGTGCGGGTTCCACGGACCGACCGCGTGCTGTTCCTCGTCGAGCACGCGCACCATGCCGAACGCCAGAGCCTCGATATCGCGCGCCGCCGCCATGACGTCCGGGCGGATCACCGCGCCCGCGGGCGAGATCTTCAGGTAGCTGAAGTCGGGCTCCTGCCCGGGACGCGCCGGAGGCTCGGGAACGTGCAGGCGCGAGCGTGGGGTCATGGGCGGAACTTCTCGCCTTCAGGTTGCGGTGACGGGCATTGCTTCGGCAGGATTGTAGTCGCCTCACACGGGTAACACTACGAGTGAAGACACTCATGAAGCCGAGAGCCACATTTCGCGGCGTCGTGCTGCGCACCGCGGTCCATAAGCCCGCAGCGCCGCCGCGCGCGAGAGCTGCCGGGGAGCTGCGCATACGCGTCGGGCGCGAGGTCGCCGGGCGCGGCGGCAAGGGCGTGTCGGTGATCCGCGGCCTGCCGCTCGCGGCGCCGCAGCTCGAGGAGCTGGCCACGCGGCTGAAGCGCCTGTGCGGCGCGGGTGGCGGGGTCAGGGACGGCGCCATCGAGATTCAGGGCGAGCACCGCGACCGGCTGGTGGCCGAGCTCGCCAGGCTCGGCTACCAGGCGAAACGCGCCGGCGGCTGAGCGGTCCGGGAAGGTAACGGCGGGTGCGCGCGCCCCAACCTCGCCGGCACTTTGCGGTAGAGTGGTCATCGGACCGGCAGTGCGGGGATAACGACGTGAGCGACACGCAAGAACTGGTACCCGGAACGAAGGAGGCGATTGCGCTGTTCGCGCGCAATTTCTTCCGTCACCCGCTGATGCTCGGCTCGATCGTGCCGAGCTCACGCTTCCTCATCAGCGAGCTGCTCGACCCCGTCGACTGGACGCGGGCGCGCGTCATCGTCGAATACGGCCCGGGAGTCGGCGGCATCACCGCCGAGGTGCTGCGCCGCATGCGCCCCGACGCGCTGCTGATCGCGATCGAGACCAACCAGGAGTTCGTCAGCTATCTGCGCGGCGCGTTGACCGACAGCCGGCTGCGCGTGGTCGAGGGGTCGGCCGAGTCGGTCGAGGAGATCCTCGCCCGCTTCGGCCAGAGTCAGGCCGACTTCATCATCTCGGGCATCCCGCTCGGCTCGATGCCGGCGACGCTGCGCCAGAGCATCCTGCGCAAGACCCGCGCGGTGCTCTCGCCCCAGGGCGCGTTCCACGTGTTCCAGTTCACGACGCGCGCGCTCGCGGACATCAAGGCGATCTTCGGCTACGTGGCGCGCGGCTTCGAGCCGCTCAACGTGCTGCCGGCGTACCTGTTCTTCTGCCAGGGCGCCGCGGCCTGAGGCGCTAACGCGCTCGCAGCGCCCGCAGCAGCTCGTCGCCGAAGTAGCCGGCCGGTATGGTCCCCTGCTTCATGAACTCGAGGTGGAAGCGCTGCGCCGAGTAGCGCGCGCCGAGCTCGAGCTGCGCGCGCCGGCGCAACCCCGCGATCTGCTCCTTGCCGAGCCGGTAGGTGATCGCCTGCGTCGGCCAGCGCGCGTAGCGGGTGAGCGCCGCGCGCGCCGCGTTGCAGCTCGCGAGCTTGAGATCGAGCCTGAGGCTCGCCGGGTCCTGGCACGAGCCCGGCAGGAAATCCACCATCTCCGAGAACAGCGTCACCGCCTCCTCGAAGCGCAGCCGCCCGGTATGGATGCCGGTGTCGATGCGCACGCGCAGGTCGCGCAGCAGCTTGCCGCGCAGCTGGTAGAGCCGCTCCTCGGGAGTGTAGAAACCGTGCGGCGCGAGCGCCTGCGGCTCCGCCACCAGCGCCTCGGCATACAGCGCCCAGCCTTCGGCCGCCATCGAGTCCTGCCACATCGAGGAGGAATCCTCGACCGCCCCGGGCAGCAGCCAGCGCACCGGGGAGATCTCGCCGCGGTACTCATGCAGCACGCGGAAGTACCAGTCATGCCCGGGGAAGCCCTCGTGCGCAGCGTCGTCGGCCATCGACGCATAGTCGTGCTGTGCGCGCAGCAGCGGGCCGTTGTCACCGGTGGGGGTGATGTAGAGGCGGCCCACCCCCGACTGCTTGAACGCGGGCGCCGGGTAGTAGCCTCCGAGCGGCAGCGAGGCGCGCAGCGGCTCGGGGGTCGCCAGCACCTCGAGGCGGTAGTCGCCAGGCAGGTCGAACAGCCGGGTGGTGCGCGCGTAGGCGATGAGCCGCTCGCCGACGCGGCGGTAGCCAGCGAGCATCTCGGCATCGCTCTGCGGCGCATCGCGGCTCAATTGCTCGAGCACCGCGCGCACCAGCGCCGGCCCGTCGCCGCTCGGCGGCCACTGGTGGGCGGCGGCGATGCCGCGCGCGCAGGCGATCATCTCGGCGCGGCTCGCCTCCACCTGCGGCCAGGACTGCGCGTAGAGCTCGGCGGCGGTGCTGCTGAGGCGCAGGTTGTTGCGCAGCGCCCAGTCGTATTCCGTCTCGCCGAGCGCGAAGCGGTCGGCGCGATACTCCTCCTTGAGTGACAGCTCGCCGTTGCCGGCGTCGTCGAAGAAGCCAGCGGCGACCATCGCGGCGAGATGCCGGTAGGCCGCGGCCGCGGCCTCGCCCGCGGCCTTGAGATCGCGCAGCAGCCCCTCACGGGCGCCGCCCGTCACGCCCGCGGCGGCGAGCTGCGGCAGCGTCGCCGCGAAATAGTCGGCGTCGGCCGCGGCGGCGCGCACCCCGAAGTCGAGCAGCACGCGGCCGTCGGGCACGTTGTGCGCGGCGATCCCGGCGGCGAGCTGCTGCTCGGCCACGGCGAGGTACTGCGGCACGGCGCGCACGCGCGCGACGACCGCGCGCCACTCCGCCTCCGTGCCGTAGCTCGCCTGGCCGGTGGCGGTCATTCCCTGCAGCTGCCAGTCGACGCCGCGCGCGGGCTCGTCGACATAGGAATCGAGCGACTTCTGCTGCAGGCGGCGCACGCCGTGCTGATGCTCGAGGAAGGCGATCTCGGCGAGCGCCACCGAGCGATCGATGCGCCGGCGCGGCGAAAGCCCCGCGGGCGAGAGCGCCGCGAAGCGCGCGCGGAACTGCGCCAGCTGCGCGTCCTCGGCGCGCAGCGCGGACGCCGAGTAGTCGCGCAGCCGGCCGTCGACGCCGGCGAGCTGCGCATCGAACAGCGCGCCGCCGAGATAGGTCGCGACCACCGGGAAGCGGTCGAGGACGTAAACCACGAAGTCGTGCTCGACCGCGGCGAAGCGCGCATCCGCCCAGGGCTTCTTCTGCACCGGATGCGCCACCGGCGCGCGCGGCACTGCGCCCGGCGGCATGATCGCCGGCGGCGCGGCGGGCGCCTGCGCCGGCTGCGGC
>JASHVF010000428.1 GCA_030039615.1 Gammaproteobacteria bacterium
CGCCCGCCATCGGATATCGTTTTTTCATCAGGTACCTCGTACGGACGCTGCCGAGCGGATTAGCCAGCCTACGGAACGAGCTTTGCAGCGATGTGACTCAGCGGTAAGAAAGCCGTCACACTGGCGGCCCAAAATACTCCCGGGGGTGGGTGTATGGACTCGTGGAGCCGCCGCTCCCGGGCAACAACCACCAACAATAACAACGAGGAAATCACCCATGCTCAGGTGGGCATCATGGGCGGTCTCGGTATTGGCGTGCTCGACGGCCGTGGCATTGCCACCGAGCCCGGGGCCGCAGATTGAGCTGTATCTTTCGGGCTCCTCCGCCCAAGACGAGGCGCTGGAGAACCTCATTCGGCTGGCGGGCAGCGTCACGGGCGCGCATCCGCTGTGCGAGCCGGGCACGCTCGACGTCTACAACGGCGAGATCAAGGGAACCGCCGATCGCGTGTTCTATTGCCGCAGCGGGCGCGAGATCCCCGGCGTTCCGGCCGGACAGCGGATCGCGATCTACAAGTCCTCGGGCGGCTCGGGCCAGGGAGTCACACCGGTTTCGGCCGGTACGCCGCTGCCGTTTCTCGACCTGTCGAAGCTGCCATCGACCCCCGCCTGTATCGAGGGACGGACCGTAAGCGCGACCGCGGAGCTCGCCGCCTACACGAGCCACTCTGGCTGCGACGGTGCGGCGAAGCTCGCCCGTCCCCGGGCTGGGCTCTCCGACGTGAACCCGGAACTCGTCGGCGGCGTGCGTGCGCCGCTCACCGTGCGGCCGCAGAACCAGATCGTCTGGGGTCTGCCGGTGAGCAAGAATCTGCGCAACGCGCTGCAGACGGTGCAGGGGCTCGTAAAGAGCAGCGTGCCGCACGACGATCCGCTGCGCGACTCCGAGCAGACGATGCCCAGCCTGTCGCGCGCGCAGGTGGCGGCGCTGTTCTCCGGCGCAATCAGGTCGTGGAACGAGTTCTACGACGTCAACGGCTCCCCGCTCACACAGTCCCAGCTCCTGGCTCCCGGGCCGCCGCGCGATCCGGAGGCCGCCGGAGCGACGCCCGGCGCCTACCGTCCGGATCCGGCTTCGGGCGCCAGCATCTTCATCTGCCGCAGGATTGCCGCTTCCGGCACTCAGGCGGCTTACGAGGCTCACTATCTGCGAGCTCGCTGCGAGGCAGACGCACCGGAGTTCCTCGCACCGAACGACGGCAGCAGCGTCGATACAGGGGGCAATGCCGATCAACTGGTGCGCATCGCCCGTCCCGCGGGCAACGTATTCGCCGGCGTCGGTACGGCAGATGTGCGCGAATGCCTGGATGCGCATACGCAGTTCAACCGCTGGGCGATTGGGCTGCTGAGCACAGAGAACGTCGGCAACAATGGCAGCCGCAAGTTCCGCTACGTGAAGGTCGACGGTGTGGCGCCGACTCTGCTCAATGCTTACCTCGGCCGCTGGCCCCACGTGACCGAACAGTCCATGCAGTGGCGCAGCTCCTTTGACCCCGAGATGACGACGACTCCAGAGGGAGGGGTGCTGAATTTCATCGCTACCAATCTCGGCTTGCCGCGGGTCATCGCCGCTCTCAACAGCGGGTTCGTCCATCCCTGGGGACAGGGCGGGTACCTGGCGCCGGCGAGCAGCAGCTTTCCCGCACCTGTTCCTCCGGTCACCGCCGAGGCCCTCAGGTTGAATCCCGTCGCTGGTCTGAGCCTCTCTTTCGGGCGCCTTGACGACTGCCACGAGCCGGTCGTTGTGCGGCGCACCCAGCTTTAGACTCGGTCCGGTACAGCCGGAGCGCAACAAAAGCATCATATTCACCCGCGATAATCCGCCCAGCAACGGTCGAAGCTTATTCGAGGCTGCGAAGCGAGCGGGCTGCTGCAGCGGCGGGGTCCGATGTTTGCGGCTACCTTCTTGAACCGGCCCTATCGGCCACGGACCTTGACACGGTGGTATGGGCCCCAATGAGCCGGCTGCGCGTCCTGTCGATGGTGATATTCGGCCTCGCTTGCCTCTCCTGGGGAGCGAGCGCGTTTGCCTGGTGGAACGGAGACTGGACGTACCGGAAGGAAATCACCTTCGACCTTACGCCAACTGGCGCCGACATCCCGGGCGCACCAACCGACGTTCCAGTACTGATTCGACTCAGTCTCGGGAACTTCCAGTACTTCGGTGACGTAAAACCCGACGGCTCGGATCTGCGCTTCATCGCCGCCGACGACAAGACGCCCCTCAACTTCCACATCGAGCGCTTCGACCCTCAGGCGCAGATCGCGCTTGTCTGGGTGAGGGTGCCGCGCCTCACGGGCGGGGCCAAGACCGACAAGATCCTGCTGTACTACGGGAACAAGAACGCATCCAGCGCAGCCGACGCGGCGGGTACTTACGATGTGAGCCAAGTGCTGGTCTACCATTGGAGCAGCCCGAAGGACTCGCCCCAGGACGTAACCGCTTATAAGAGCGAGCCCGGAGCGTTTAATGCGGAGCCGACTGCGGCGTCCCTGATTGGCGGCGGCGTGAAATTCTCGGGCAGCGAGACGATCACCATCCCAGCCAACGGCGCAGTGCACCTCTCCCCCGGCAAGGGCTTCACGCTCTCGGCGTGGATTCGCATTGCCGCAGCCCAGCCGGCCTCCCAGGCCTATGTTGCGGAGCTGGCGGACCAGGGCCGGGAGCTGGTGGTCGGAATCGCTGGCACACAGGCCTTTGCCCGCTACGTTAGCGGTACCGGCGGCCCGGTCACGCTCACTCAGACCGGCCAGCTGACAACGGGTGACTGGCACCACCTCGCGATGCGGATCGGGGACGGGCGCTTGACGCTGTTCGTCGACGGGTCCGATGCCGGTCACGCGGATGCCGAGGTGCAGGAGATCGGCGGCTCGCTCACCATCGGCGGCTCGGCGCGCGGCGGCAATTACTACACAGGCGACATGGATGAGCTCGAGGTCTCAAACAGCGTGCGCAGCGCCGATTGGCTAAAAGCCGCGGCGCGCAGCCAGGGGATAGTGGCCCCGCTGGTGGTCTACGGCGGCGACACTCAGAGAGAGGGTGGACACGAGTCGTACTTTGCAACCACGTTGCGCAACGTGACGCCCGACGGCTGGGTGGTGATTGGCATTCTCGCCGTCATGTTCTTCGCTTCCATCATGATCATGGGACTCAAGGCGGTGTACTTGAGCCGTGTCGAACGCGGTAACAAGAGCTTTCTCGAGCGCTTCTACCAGGAGGCCGGCGATTCAGCGACCCTGGAGAAGCGCATGGCGGCCAAGGGCGAAGCCGAGGACGAGGACGAGGAGTTCGGGGCCTCGACGATCGCGCTCCTTTACCGGCAGGGCATGAGAGAGACCATGAAGCGTCTGGAGGGCCAGTCGGTCGGCGCCGAGCGCGCCCGGGTACTGTCGGCGCAGTCGATCGAGGCAATTCGCGCCACGCTCGATGCGGGCCTGACGCGGCGCCTGCAGCAGCTCAACGCCCGCATGGTCTGGCTCACGGTCTCGATCGCCGGCGGCCCGTTCCTCGGGCTCCTCGGTACCGTGGTCGGCGTTATGATCACCTTCGCGGCGATTGCCGCCTCCGGCGACGTGAACATCAACGCCATCGCTCCAGGCATCGCCGCCGCACTGGTTGCGACCGTCGCCGGCCTCGGCGTCGCAATCCCGTGCCTGTTTGGCTACAACTATCTGAACACACGGGTCCGCGAGATTGCCGCCGACATGCGCGTGTTCGTCGACGAGTTCGTCACTCGCTTAGCCGAGACCTATTCCTAGTTCATAGCGGGGTGCGGCAGCGTCTATGTCCGGGTCCGGAGCCAGCGAAGATCGAGGCGTCTACGACGAGATCAACATCACACCGATGCTCGACCTCGCATATGTACTGCTGGTCATCTTCATCATCATGACGACTGCAGTGGTTCAGGGCATCAAGGTGAACCTGCCAAAAGCGAGCGCGCAGCCGACGCTTGCGGAGAACAAGACTAAGGCGATTACGATCACCGCCGATGGCACCATTTACCTCGACACGTTTCCCGTCAGCATGCAGGAGCTCGAGAACATGCTGCGACAGTACAAGGCGGCTAACCCGAGCCTGCCAGTGATTGTCAAGGCGGACGCCACGATCCAGTACCAGCACGTCGTGGACGTGCTCGATCTGCTTGGCCGGCTGCAGATCACGCAGCTTGGCCTCGTGACGCAGAAGATCGTGAAATAGGGCTGCGCTCGTCGGATGGCCAAGTCGCGCAGCCGAAACCGATACCTGCCGGCCATCGTGCTCGCACTCACGGTGACCACGCTCGGCGTCGGCGCCGTGGCGTTCGTGCGCAGCTTCCTGGCGAGCCCGCCTGCGCAGCCGAAGCAGGTGGTACAGGTCGTCCAGCTCATCCGGCCGCCGCCGCCGCCGCCCGACCTGCCACCGCCGCCTCCCCCGCCGCCGGACGAGAAAGTCAATGTACCGGACCCGCAGGACAAGCCCGATCCGACACCCTCGCACGATCCCCCGCCGGGCGAGCAGCTCGGGCTCGATGCAGACGGCAGCGCGGGGGGCGATGAGTTCGGACTCGCGGCGCGAAAGGGCGGCCGCGATCTGCTCGCGACCGGCGGCAGCGCCTATGCCTGGTACGCGGGTCTGTTGAAAGACGAAATCCTCGATCAGCTGAGCGGAGATAAGCGCGCGCACTCAGGCGAGTACACGGTGATCGTGCGCGTGTGGGTCCGCAATGACGGGACCGTCGACCGAGTACGCATCGCCCAATCAAGTGGTAACCGGGAGCGCGACCAGGCGATCGAAGCCGCCTTGTCGCGCATCACGCGCCTGTCACGGGCGCCGCCAGCCGATATGCCCGAGCCCATCAGTTTGCGCATCCTGTCACGCGGCTGAGGCATCCGGCACACAAATGAGGAGCCGCTTTCCATGGAGCGCTTGAATCCCTGGCTCGCGCTGGCGATGACCTTGGCGGCCGCGGTCGCGAACGTCCCCGCCGCCGGACAGACTGCACGTACTGGCGGTAATGCTAACGCCCAACTCATGGAGCAGCTGCAGCAGCTTGCCTCCGAGCGCACAACGCTGCAGGCGGAGAACGAGCGCCTGAAGACCCAGCTAGCGGAGGCCACCAAGGACCGCGACGCGCTCAAGTCCGGTCGGGACGCCCTCGACCGCCGGGCGCGGGACGCCTCTGCCGCGCTGGCTCACAGCAACGCGCAGCGCGAGAGCACTGACCAGGAGCTCACCCAGACACGGGCCAAGATGCAGGAGCTGATCGCGAAGTTTCGCGAGACCGTCCAGAAGATGCGCGACGTCGAGACCGGGGAAGCCACCGCCAAGCAGACGCTCGCCATGCGCGAGAGAGAGCTGTCGGTGTGCGTCGACCGGAACGTGGGCCTCTATCAGCTGAATAGCGAGATCCTGACCCATATGGACCAGCAGGGAATCTGGTCGCGCTTGGCGCAGTCCGAGCCCTTTACCAAGATCAAGCGTATCCAGAACGAGAACCTCGTCGATGATTATCGAGCCCGTGCCCAGGATCAGCGGATGCGTCCGGTGCGGGGCCTGAGCGCTGAACCCTCGACGACCACCGTCAATCCGCCGCAGGCGACTACCGCCCCGCCGGCTGCGCCGCCGGCAAGCACGCCGCCGCAGCCGGAAACGACCGTGAGTCCTGCCTCCCCGAAATAAAGGCGCGCCATCGGCCGGTCTCTGTTCTCGGGTCCCATCGACCCTGGTGCAGGCTCGCGATCCCGATCACGGTCTTGGCGGGCATTCCCGGCGCCCCAGGTCCATTTGAGGCACACTGGGCTCCCACTGACCGAGGCAAGAGGCCATGTGCGGAATCGTCGGAGCGGTCGCCGAGCGCAATGTCGTGCCGATCTTGATGGAGGGCCTGAAGCGGCTCGAGTATCGTGGCTACGATTCGGCCGGGATCGCGGTCCTCAATGGTTCGAGCCGCCTCAGTCGGCTGCGCACGGTCGGCAAGGTGAGCACGCTCGATGATGCGCTCGCGCATACGCCGACGGCCGGGAGGATCGGGATCGCGCACACGCGTTGGGCGACCCACGGCGTGCCGAGCGAGCGCAATGCGCACCCCCATGTCTCGCGGGACGGACTGGCTATCGTCCACAACGGCATCATTGAGAACCACGAGCAGCTACGCGCCGACCTCGAGCAGCGCGGATACCAGTTCTCCTCCGAGACGGACACGGAAGTCATCGCGCACCGCATTCACTACCACCGGCAGGGGCTCCCTGACCTGCTGCAGGCGGTGCGTGCCACGGTCGCGGAGCTCGAGGGTGCGTACGCCTTGGCAGTGGTAAGCGAAAACGACCCGGAGCGGCTGATCCTGGCGCGCGAGGGTTGCCCGGTGGTGGTGGGTGTCGGGGTCGATGAGAACTTCGTAGCCTCGGACGTCGCGGCGCTGCTGCCGGTCACACGGCGCTTCATCTTTCTCGAGGAGGGCGACGTCGCTGAGGTACGGCGCGATGCCGTCAGGATAGTCGATCGCAACGGGGACGACGTCGGGCGGCCGATCCGCGAAAGCGACCTGTCGGCGGATGCTGCGGAGAAGGGTCCGTACCGGCATTTCATGCTGAAAGAGATTCACGAGCAGCCGCGTGCCATCGCCGACACGCTGCAGGAGCGGGTCGCGCACGGGCGCTTGCTGGAGGCGGCTTTCGGACCCGAGGCCGGGGCCCTCCTCGGTCGCACGCGCAATGTGCACATGGTCGCCTGCGGCACAAGCTTCCATGCAGCTACGGTGGCGCGTTACTTCATCGAGCAGATATGCAAGCTTCCGTGCACGGTCGAGATCGCCAGCGAGTACCGTTACCGCAGCCCACTGGTGCAGCCTGACTCGCTGTTCGTCAGCATCTCGCAGTCAGGGGAGACCGCCGACACGCTGGCGGCGTTGCGCCTGGCGCGCCAGTCCGGGTATCTAGCCACGCTCGCGATCTGCAATGCCCCGGAGAGTTCGCTGGTGCGCGAGTCGCAGCTCGTGATGCTGACACGTGCCGGACCGGAAATCGGAGTCGCATCGACAAAGGCCTTCACGACGCAGCTCGCCGCGCTCGGTATGCTGGTGATCGCGCTCGCCCGCCTCCACGGCGGGGCAGATCCCGAGCGCGAGCGCGGCCTCGTTACGCGCCTCATAGAGCTGCCCGGGCTGATCGAGCAGACGCTGGCACTCGAACCGGCGATCCGACGGCTCGCCGAACGCTTTGCAGACAAGCATCACGCGTTGTTCCTTGGACGCGGCGCGCTTTTCCCGATCGCGATGGAGGGGGCTCTCAAGCTCAAGGAGATCTCCTACATCCATGCAGAGGCGTATCCTGCCGGCGAGCTCAAGCACGGACCGCTCGCGCTCGTTGATGCGGACATGCCGGTGGTTACAGTGGCTCCGAACAACGATCTGCTGGAGAAGCTGAAATCCAATCTCATGGAGGTGCGCGCACGTGGCGGCGAGCTGTTTGTGTTTGCCGACCCCGAGTCGGGCATGCAGTCGAGCGACGGCGTGACGGTGATCGAGATGCCCAGACACGTCACCTACTTCCAGGCCCCGGCGGTGTACACGGTGCCGCTGCAGCTGCTCGCCTATCATGCGGCCATCCTGCGCGGCACCGACGTCGATCAGCCGCGCAACCTCGCTAAGAGCGTCACGGTCGAGTGACACGCTCAGTCAGCTCGGGCGCCATCGTCTCGAAAACCTGATCCCAGGCGCCGCTTTCGCGCTGGCGGAACAGGCGCAGGGTCGGGTACCATGGACTCTCGCTACGCGCGAGCATCCAGCGCCAGTCGGGCACGCGCTTCAAAGCCAGCCAGGTCGGGCGCCCGAGAGCTCCCGCGAGGTGCGCGACGGCAGTATCGGCGGTAACGACGAGGTCCAGGCTCTGCATGATCGCCGCGGTGTCGTGGAAGGCGTTGTCGCCGGCGTCGAGCGGCTCATCCAGGAGCTCCAGATGCAGCTCTGCGGCCAGCGCCCGCACTGGGTCAAGCTGCTCGCGGTGCTGCAGGCACACGAGCCGTACTCCGCGGACGGACGTGAGCGGCTTGAGCGCTTGCAGCGGAAATGATCGTCCCACGTCGACCAGTCCCGAACGTCCCTGCCAGCAGACACCCACCTTGAATCCTGTCCCGCCGAGCCTGCGGCGCCAGTACGCTGCGCGCTCCAGGTCGGCAGTCAGGTAGGGAACCCGTGCCGGAATGCTTGCCTCGACCGTAGCGAACGCCAGCGGCAGGCTCAGCAGCGGGCAATGATAATCGACGGATTGCGGCAATTCTGACTCAGCACTCACCAGCGCGCCCGGCCAGGAGCGGCGCATCAGCGCAGTGAGAGGAGCTTGCACCAACAGGGTGACCTGTGCGCCGCGCTCGAGCAGCGGCCCGACGTAGCGCGAGAACTGCAGGGTGTCTCCCAGGCCCTGCTCGGAGTGCACGAGCAGTCTTCGGCCGTCCAGACCTTCGGTCCCCTGCCAGAGCGGCGCCGGAATCTTTCGCGCGCCGAGCGGCTGTTGCAGTCGACGGCGCCACTCGGCGAGTGGCCAGCCCTCGGCGAAACGGCCGAGTTGCAGCAGACACAAGCCCTTGTTGTACTGCGCCTGGGCGTAGTCGGGCGCGAGCCGGATGGCCTCATCGTAGCTCGCGAGCGCCTGCTCGGGCCGCAGCAGGTCCTGTAACGCCGCAGCGCGGCCGCAGAGGGCCTCGGCCAGATCGGGCCGCAGCGCGCTCGCCGTCTCAAAGCTCGCCAGCGCTTCTTCCGGCCGCTGCAGTACGCGCAGCGCGTAGCCGCGATGCAGGTGCGCCTCCGCGAGGCCGCTCCGCAGACCGATCGCCCGCTCGAAGCTGGCCAGGGAATCCCGGTAGCGGCCCTGCTGCATCAGCACCTTGCCGAGGTTGAGGTGCGCATTGACCGAGGAGCCGTTGTGCTCGAGCGCACGGTGCAAGAGCTCGACGGCGCGCGGCAGGTCGGCGCTCTGCGCTGCGATCAAACCGAGCAGGTGAAAGGCGCCGGCCTCGGTGGGAGCAAGGGTCAGGATCTGCTCGCATACTGCGGCGGCCTCCGCCAAGTGCCCCGCTGCGTGGAGATCCATGGCGCGCCGCTGCAGCGCGGCGAGCGCTCCCGCCGGACCTGGTGTCGCGTCTGCTCGTGCGTTCAAACGCTAAGCCCCTTTTCCCTGAGAGCCCATTCGTAGAAGCGCTCAAACTCGCGCACCACGTGCAGATCTTCATACAGCACATGGTTGCGAGCCAGGATGAGTTGGCGCAGCGCCTGCCTCGCACCAGGGTCGGTTCCGAGGCGCACGGCAATATCGACATAGTCGGCCTCGCTCCTGGCGATGCAGTCCCCGATCTCCATCTTTAGGTACATAGCCTGAGTGTGTCGCCCACGCTGCAGGGCGGTCGGCAGGGTTACCACGGGGAGCCCTACCGCGAGCGCTTCAAGCGAGGAATTCATGCCGTTAAAGTGCGGCGGATCCAGCATCACATCACTCGCGGCGAGCAGTTGCATGAAGCGCTCGCCGGGAAGCGGCGCCAGAAAGACAATGCGACCTGCGACCTCGGGCATGGTGCGGCGGAAGCGGGCGGTGAGTGTGTCCGTCCACTCGCGGATCGTGGCCCGGATCAAGACGAGGCGGCCGGCCGGATCGCGCTCAAGGATCGCCTTAACCAGCGCGTCAAAGTCAGGATGCATCTTGAAGAGCGTCTGGGGACAAAGGTACAGGTTGCCGTCCTGCGGCAGTCCAAGTGCGGCTCGGCTCGCCACCTCGCGCGGCGGCCGCGGGCGGTAGTAGTAGGCGAGCGTGGGAAGATCGTGCAGCAGCACGAGCTGCTCGCTGTAGTGCTGCGATGAGTCGCTCGTCTCGTACAGGTCGTTGGAGACAAAGTAATCGACGGTGGGCACGCCGGTCGTGTTCGGGTGTCCGTACGAGACGCATTGCACGGGCGCAAGCCGCGCGAACGACAGGAAATAGGTGAGCGGATCCATGCCGATATCCTGGTAGAAGAGCACGTCGAGCTCGAGCGCCGCGAGCTGCCGGCAGGTGGTGGTCAGCTCGCGCAGATCCCCTGAAACCGCGTGGCAGTGATCCGCGCAGGCCCGGAGCGCAGCCGTGGTGTCGTCGCTCGTGCCCGGCACTACGCGGAGCAGATACACTTCGAAGCGACCCCGATCGGTCTTCTCGATAAGCCCGCGGCTCGTTTTGCCGATCGAATGCCAGTAGAAATAGCGCGAGATGAAGCCGATGCGGATCCTGCCGGGCCGGCGCTCGCGACGCACGCAATGCGGCGCGACGTACAGCAGCGATGGCAGCGCCCGCGCGTACAGACGCGCCGCCTTCACCTGCAGATCGCGGTCGCATTCGCCATGATAGGCGAGGAAGAACGACTGCACCCCGACGAGGGCTCCCGGATCCCGGATCGTGAGCTCGCGCCCGAGCAGCTCATCGAGCGCCGCCTCGTA
>JASHVF010000049.1 GCA_030039615.1 Gammaproteobacteria bacterium
CTGCACGCCGCGGCACTCGACGTGGTGCTGCCCTACGTGCGCGAACGCCGGCAGTTCGGCGTGGCCGTAGGCACCTTCGAGCTGATGCAGGGCAAGATCGCCGACATGTACGCCTCGCTCAACGCCGCGCGCGCCTACGTCTACTCGGTGGCGCGCGCCTGCGATGCGCGCAGCGTGCGGCGCCGCGACGCCGCCGCCTGCATCCTGTTTGCGGCCGAGCGCGCCACGCAGGCCGCGCTCGATGCCATCCAGGCACTCGGCGGCAACGGCTATATCAACAACTACCCGGCAGGCCGGCTGCTGCGCGACGCCAAGCTCTACGAGATCGGCGCCGGCACCCAGGAAATCCGCCGCATGCTCATCGGCCGCGAGTTGTTCGAGGCGGCAGCGTGAGCGTCGAGTTCGCTCCGCTCACCATCGAGCCGGCCTACCGCAAGGTGGCCGCAGCCATCGGCGAGCGCATCCTGGCGCGCACGCTCCCCGAGGGACAGCGCCTGCCGTCGGAGACCGAGCTGGCGCGGCAGTTCGGCGTCAACCGCTCGACGGTGCGCGAGGCGCTGCGCGAGCTCGAGAGCCGCGGACTGGTCCAGCGCCGGCCGGGCTCCAAGCTCATGTCGGTCAGCCGCCCGCATCAGGCGGCGGTCGCCGCGGGCGTGAGCCACGCGCTGCTGCTGCACGACGTGACGGTGCGCGATGTCTGGGAGGCGCTCACGATCCTCGAGCCGCCGCTCGCCGAGGCGGCCGCCCGCAGCCGCAGCGCCGCCGATCTCGGCTGCATCGCCGCAGCGGCGGACGCCTGCGGCGCGCGCCGTGCGCCCGCCGCGCAGGCGGTGCACAGCTGCGCGGAGTTCTTCCGCTGCGTCGGCCGCGCCACCCACAACCCGGTGCTCGCGCTCGCCCAGGAGCCGCTGCTGCAGCTGCTCGAGCCCTCGCTCGGCGTCATGATCGACAAGGTGCCGCAGGCGCGCACCCGCATCGCCACCGCGCAGCGGCGCCTGGTGGAGGCCTTCGAGGCGCGCGATGCGCGCGCGGCGCACGACTGGATGGCGCGCCACATCCGCGACTTCAGCCGCGGTTACCAGCTCGCCGGCATCGACCTCGGACTGCGCATCGCGGTGTGACGTGCGTCACGGCCAGCGCGGCTGTCGAGGCCTTCACACTGTCGGCGCCTTGTAAGGCGTATGCTGCGCCCCGACTTTTGCCGACGACTCAGCTCTCCGTAAGGAGTAGTCCGATGCTTGGTCTGCTGGTTGTGCTCTTCGTGTTCGTCGCCCTGGTGGGCTACCTGCTCGGCACCTACAACGGCCTGGTACAGGTGCGCGCCGCGGTGAAGCTCGCCTGGTCCAACATCGACGTGCTGCTGGTGCAGCGCCACGACGAGCTGCCGAAGCTGGTCGAGGTTTGCAAACAGTACATGCAGTACGAGCCCGGCGCGCTCGAGCGTGTGATGAAAGCCCGCGCCGGCGTCGATGCCGCGCGCGCCTCCGGCAACGTGGCTTCGCTCGGTCCCGCGGAGCAGCAGCTGCGCACCGGCCTCTCCGGCCTGTACGCGGTTGCCGAGAACTATCCCGAGCTCAAGGCAAACGAGGCCTTCCGCCACCTGCAGGAGCGCATCAGCGGGCTCGAGACGGCGATCGCCGACCGCCGCGAGGTCTACAACGATGCCGTCAACACCAACAACGTGCGCATCGCCTCGTTCCCGGGCGTGCTGATCGCCGGCATGGGCAGCTTCCCCGAGGCGCAGCTGCTGCACTTCGAGACCGACCAGAAGGCGGACGTCGACCTGAAGGCGGCGTTCTCGCGCTGAAGCGCCGCCGGCGCCCGGCGCCAGCCCCGCAGCGGCCTCGACATGCTCACCCACGGCGCGCAAAACCCCGAGGTGATCGCCGCGATCGCCGGCGCGGGAGCGCTGCTCTGCCTGTACGCCTTCTTCCGCCGCCTGCGCCGTGACCGCGTGCTCGCCAATACGCCGCTCATGCGCATCCGCTCGGCGGCTCAGGGCTACGTCAAGGTCGCAGGCCTCGCCCGGCCTGCGGGACCCGCCCCCATCGCGGCACCGCTCAGCGGGCGGCCGTGCGTCTGGTGGGACTTCAGGGTTGCGGAGCAGGAGCGCGACGCGCGCGGCCGCACGCAGTGGCGCACCATCGAGAGCGGCACGAGCGTCGAGCTGTTCGTGCTGGCGGACGACGACGGCGAATGCCTGGTGGGGCCGGTGAAAGCCGAGGTCACGCCCTCGCAACTCAACACCTGGTACGGCAACGGCTCGCGACCCCTGAACGGGCCGCCGCCGTTCAATACCGCGCTGCTCATGGGTCCCTACCGCTACACCGAGAGCCTGCTCGCCGTGGACGCACAGCTGTGCGTCGTCGGCGAGCTGCGCTCGCACTCCGAGACCGGCAACCTCGAGGCCGCCATCGCCGGCAAGCTGCACGAGTGGAAGCAGGACCAGACGACGCTGCTCAGGCGCTTCGACGCCGACCACGACGGACACCTCAGCGCCGCCGAATGGGACGCGGCGCGCGCGGCGGCCGCGCAGGAATGCGAGACGCAGAAGCTGCAGTCGAATATCGCGCGCACCAGTGTCATCTCGGAGCCCGTCGACGGACGCCCGTTCCTCATCTCGCCGCGCGGACCCGGCGGCATGGAGAAGCGCGAGTGGCGCATGGCATGGTTCTACTTCGCGCTGGGGCTCGCATGCGTGTGGGTGTGCGCCTGGGCCCTGCGACAGGCGAACCTCGGCACATAACGCACGCTTCTGAGGGCATGCGTACAAATACGCAGAGTCTGCCGGCGCCAGCCGGCTAACATGCGCCGCAGGGATTGGATACTGGAGCCCCACAGTCCGTGGCAGCGGCAATCGGCAGCGAGCGCGTGCTCACGGTCCGGCACTGGACCGACACACAGTTCTCCTTCACGACCACCCGTGACCGCGGGCTGCGCTTCGAGAACGGACAGTTCCTCATGGTCGGCCTCGCGCTCGGCGGCCGTCCGCTGCTGCGCGCCTACAGCATCGCCAGTCCCAACCACGAGGAGCACCTCGAGTTCCTCAGCATCAAGGTGCCCGACGGTCCCCTCACCTCGCAGCTGCAGCACGTGCGCGCCGGGGATGAGGTGCTGGTGAGCCGCAAACCAACCGGCACTTTGCTGCTGCAGGACCTCAAGCCCGGCCGGCGGCTCTACCTGCTCAGCACCGGCACCGGGGCTGCGCCGTTCTTGAGCGTGATCGGCGACCCGGAGGTTTACGAGCGCTTCGAGCAGGTCGTGCTGGTGCACGGCGTGCGCTTTGCCGCGGAGAGCGCCGTCGTGCGCCACCGCATCGAGACGCTGCGGCGCGACGAATTCCTCGGCGCCGCGGTGCGCGACGGCCTGCGCTACTACCCGAGCGTGACGCGCGAGCCGTACGCCAACCGCGGCCGCCTCACTACGCTGATCGAGTCCGGCCGGCTGTCGCGCGACCTCGAGCTGCCGCCGCTCGACCCGGCGTGCGATCGCGCGATGGTTTGCGGCAGCCCGGCCATGCTGAGCGACGTGAGCGCGCTGCTCGATGCGCGCGGGTTCAGCGTCTCGCCGCACATCGGCACACCCGGCGACTACGTCATCGAGCGGGCTTTCGTCACGCGCTAGTGTCCACCCTCGACCAGCAGGCCCGCGTCGGCGAGCGCCAGCGCCAGGCCCGCCTCGATGCGCAGTGCCTCGGCGCGCGCCAGACGCTGCAGATGCAGCGTCGGCCCCGTGAGCACCTCGAGCCCGCGCTTGAGCACGCTCCCGGCCGCGTGGATACCGGCCTTGTGCTGGTCGAAGCGCTCGGCCGGGGTGTACTGACTCATGCCCACGTAGACCCCGTAGGGACCGCGGCGGCGGTCCTCGAAGTCGAGCAGGATCAGGTAGACGTTGCAGCGGCCGCGACGGCGGCCCGCGAAGCCCTGCGCCGCCGTGTAGGCCGCCGGCAGCCAGTCGATGTAGCGCATAGGCAGCCACTCGGGGATCGAGGCCGCGGCGTGCCGCCACAGTTGCCCGAGCGCCGTCTCGATGCGCGCGGCGAATTCCCCGCGCATGCACAGCTCGTGGATGCAGTGCGCTCCGGCGGCACCGTCGGCGCCGCGCAGCGCAGTCTCGAACAGCCTCGCCAGCTCGCCGGCCTCGCGGGACGCGAGCGGCCGCCGCGCGGGGGG
>JASHVF010000050.1 GCA_030039615.1 Gammaproteobacteria bacterium
CTCGGGCAGGCCGCGCAGTCTACCGCAGGGCTGTTGAAACCGGGGCGCGCAGCAGTCCTAATGGCGCTCATGCGACGTTTCCGCTCGTGGACCTGCCGCGCCGTGTTGCTCGTGCTCGCCGTGCCGCCGGCTCTCGCGTGGGGGCCGCAGGGCCATCGCACCGTGGGCGCGATCGCCGACCGGCTGCTGACGCCTCAGGCGCGTGCCGTGGTCGGGCAGCTGCTGGCGCAGGATCTCGACAAGTTCGGCAACCCTTCCGGGCGCAGCACGCTCGAGTCGGTTTCGGTGTGGGCGGATGAGATCCGCGGCACCGCGGCCGATGAGCCGCGCTGGCATTACGACGATGCGCCGGTGTGCGGCACGGCGCCGCGCGCAGCCTACTGTCCCGGCGGCCAATGCAACTCCGCGCAGCTCGAGCGCCTCACCCGCGTGCTCGCCGATCCAGACACTCCGCGCCGTGAGCGCAACGAGGCGCTCAAATGGGTCGTGCACCTGATCGGCGACATCCACCAGCCGCTGCACGCCGCCGACAACGGCGATCTCGGCGGCAACCGGGTCGCCGTGGCGCTTGCGGGTGTCAGGACGCACGGCCGCGAGAACCTGCATCGTGCCTGGGACGGCGAGCTCGTGAGGCTCGCGCTCGACGCCGGCAACAACGACCAGCAGCCGCCGCGCAATATCGACGCACTGGCACTCGAGGCACGGCGCCTCGTGGCGCAGGCGGGGCAGGGCACCGCGGCGGACTGGGCCCGCGAGTCCAACAACCTCGCGCGCAATGTCGCCTACCGCTATCCGGGCTTCGCCTGCGGGCAGGTGCCGGCCGGCATCGTGGTGCTGGATCGCGACTACCAGCGTGAGGCGGAGGCGATCGTGCGTGAACGGCTGCTGCTGGCCGGCGGTCGTCTTGCGAATCTGCTCAATCAATCGCTCGTAACACACTGACGCATTTGCTAATTGTCGCCCCCGCGCCGGCGTGCCGGAGGGCGTGCTAGATTAAAGACATCCCCGCAGGAGGAACCGCGCCGTGAACGCCGTCGAGAAGAGCCTTCCAGAGGTACGCAAGCACCCCGCAACCGGGCGCCCGCAGCCCGAGGACCTCGATGCGGCACCACCGGCAGAGGCGCGCTCGACGGACCGCTGGCTGCTGCGCAAGGTGTCCGCTTTCCTCGGCGCTCCGCCGATCGAATTCGCAATCCGGGGCGGGGCGCGCGTGTGCAACACGTCCGAGCCGCTGGCGCGCGTCAGCTTCGCGAGCCGCGCCCATCTGCTCGCGGTGCTCGCCGACCCCTGGATGCGCTTCGGCGACGCCTACAGCGACGGCAACGTGACGGTCGAGGGCGACCTGGTCGAGGTGCTCGAGACCGTATACCGGGCGAGCGCCACGGCCGAGAAGCCCTCGTGGCTGCGCCGCGCCGCCGAGCTCGCGCAGCACCGCCCGCACGTCAATACGCTCGCCGGCTCGCGCGATAACATCCATCATCACTACGACATCGGCAACCCCTTCTACTCGCTGTGGCTCGGCAGCACGATGGCGTACACCTGCGCCTACTACCCGACGCCGTCGGCGACGCTCGATGAGGCGCAGACCGCCAAGATGCACCACGTGTGCCGCAAGCTGCGCCTCAGGGCCGGGGAGAGCGTGGTCGAGGCGGGCTGCGGCTGGGGAACCCTCGCCCTGCACATGGCGCGCCACTACGGCGTGCGCGTGCGCGCCTTCAACATCTCGCACGAGCAGGTGGCTTATGCGCGCGAGCGCGCCGCGCGCGAAGGGCTCGCCGGCCAGGTCGAGTACGTCGAGGACGACTACCGCAACATCGGCGGCCACTACGACGCCTTCGTCTCGGTCGGCATGCTCGAGCACGTGGGAGCGAAGAACTACCCGACGCTCGGGGGTATCGCGCGCCGCTGCCTCGGCAGCAACGGACGCGGCCTCATCCACTCGATCGGCCGCAACCATCCCGCGCGGCTGCAGCCGTGGATCGAGAAGCGCATCTTCCCGGGCGCCTACCCGCCGGCGCTGAGTGAGATGTCGCAGATCTTCGAGCCGTGGGACCTGTCGGTGCTCGACGTCGAGAATCTGCGCCTGCACTACGCGCAGACGCTGCGCCACTGGCTGGCGCTCTACGAAGGCGCGCGCGAGCAGGTGCGCGCGATGTTCGACGAGAAGTTCGTGCGCATGTGGCGCCTGTATCTCGCCGGCTCCGTGGCCGCGTTCTCGACCGGGACGCTGCAGCTCTTCCAGGTGGTGTTCGCGACCGCGGACAACAACGACATTCCCTGGACGCGCGCCCACCTGTACGCCTCCTGAGGCCTGATGCGCTCCTGTGAGGTGCTGATCGTCGGCGGCGGGCCCGCGGGCTCGAGCGCCGCGTGGCAGCTGCAGCGCGCCGGTGCCGACGTGCTGCTGCTCGACCGCGAGAGCTTCCCGCGCCCGAAGCTGTGCGCCGGCTGGATCACGCCCGAGGTGGTGCGCGAGCTCGGCATGGACCTCGACGCCTACCCGCATCGCCTGCTGACCTTCCCGCGCCTCAAGGTGCACTACGGGCGCATCAGCGTCCCGGTGCCGTGCGTGCAGCACTCCATCCGCCGCTTCGAGTTCGACGCCTGGCTGCTCGAGCGCTCGGGCGTGCCGGTCGAGCTGCACACCGTGCGCGACATCGTTGCCGACGGCGAGGGCTTTGTCATCGACGACGCCTATCGTTGCCGCTATCTGATCGGCGCCGGCGGCACCCGCTGTCCGGTGTACCGCAGCCTCTTCAGGGAGCTCAATCCGCGCGCGCATGAGCTGCAGATCGTGACGCTCGAGCACGAGATCGAGTACGCCTGGGAGGATCCCGACTGCCACCTGTGGTTCTGCGACGAGGGGCTGCCGGGATATTCGTGGTATGTGCCGAAGGAGGGCGGCTGGCTGAACGTCGGCATCGGCGGCTTTGCCGAGCGCATCAAGAGCGAGGGGCAGGACATCAAGACGCACTGGGCGCATTTCGCCGCCAAGCTCGCCGTCGGCCTGACGCGCGGCGCTCACTACGACCCGTCGGGCTATAGCTATTTTCTGCGTGGACGCGTCGACGTGGTGCGCCGTGACAATGCCTTCATCACCGGCGATGCCGCGGGGCTCGCGAGCCGTGACCTCGGCGAGGGGATCGGGCCGGCGATCAGGAGCGGCCTGCGCGCCGCGGACACGATCCTCCACGGCACGCCCTATCGGCTGGATGACGTGACCGGGATGAGCGTCGCCAGCATCGCGCGCAGCATGCTGACGCGCGCGGCGCGTCCGTTCGGCTCCCACGGGCGGCGCCGCGCCGGCGAGGGAGGAGCAGCGCATGGCTTACGTCACGATAATCAATGAGCACCAGCACGTTCAGCAGGTGGTCTCCGGACATCACCACCTGACGGCCGACGAGCCGGTGGCCTCCGGCGGGAGCGACGCGGGCTTCGCCCCGCGCGAGCTGCTGCTCGCGAGCCTCGGCACCTGCACCGCGGTGGCGCTGCGCAAGCACGCGGCGCAGCACGACTGGACGCTGGGCAGGATCACGGTGGGGGTGCGCTGGTCGCGCGATCCGTCAGGCGGCGAGCACATCGAGCGGCGGCTGTCGTTCGCCAAGCCGCTGACTGCCGAGCAGAAGACGCGTCTCCTCGAGGTCGCCGAGCAGACGCCGGTCACCGCCGTGCTGCGCGCCGGGATCAGGATCCAGTCGCTGCTCGTCGACTGAGGGCGGCGCGCCGCCTCAGTAGTTCACCGTCACCGTGATGCTGTCGGTGTAGGTCCCGGGCGCGGGATCCTGCCCGGAGTTCACCTGGCCGTAGACCGTCAGGTTCGCGGTGGGCTGGACGTTGGTGATGTAGTCCTCGACCTCGTAGCTGACGCCGGTACCGTTGCCCCAGATGTAGGTGGTGGCCGCGGTCGCGTACAGGTTGTAGCTGAGCGTGTAGGCGCCGCTCGTCATGGTGCGGGTCGTGTAGTTGCCGCTGTTACCGGTGCTGAGCTGAACATAGATGGCGTTGGTGCCGGTCACGCCGGTGCAGCTGACGGCGATCACACCCGTCGAGGTCAGCGCGCTGGTCTGCAGCGGCGTGTAGGTGCCGAAGGCGACGCTGGTGGCGCTGACCGTGCAGGAGTTGATCGCCGCGCGCGCGGCCGGCGCGCCCAGGGCGGCGAGCGCCGCGCACAGCAGCGCCAGGCGCGCGC
>JASHVF010000429.1 GCA_030039615.1 Gammaproteobacteria bacterium
GCGTGCCTGCGCGGCATGCAGGTGACCGTGCTGCGCCCGGAAGGCTTCGCGCTCCCCGACCCGGTGATGGAGCGCGCGCGACGCGCGGCGGTGCATTCGGGCGGCACGCTGCGCGAGACCAGCGACCGCGCCGAGGCGCTCGCCGGCGCCGACATCCTCTACGTCAAGGAGTGGGGCGCGACCGCCTGCTACGGCGATGCCGCCGGCGATGCCAAGCTGCGCGGCGCGCTGACCGGCTGGTGCGTGCGCAACGACTGGTTCGCCCAGACCGCGCCCGGCTGCCGCGTGATGCACTGCCTGCCGGTGCGGCGCAATACCGCGATCGCGGATGAGGTGCTCGACGGCCCGCGCAGCGCCGTGCAGCGCGAAGCCGCCAACCGGCTCACGGTGCAGGCCGCCGTGCTCCACCAGCTGCTCGCATCCTGAAGAAGCGGGGGAAGCTCCGACATGATCATGCATCGAGGCGACCAGACGCTCGCGATCCGCGCGCTCAAGAGCGCCGCGCCCTATATCCGCATGTACAAGGGCAAGACCTTCGTCGTGAAGGCCGGCGGCGGCGTGTTCGCCGAAGCCGACACGAGCCGCGCGCTGGTCGAGCAGATCGGCATCCTGCACTACTTCGGCGTGCGCGTGGTGCTGGTGCACGGCGGCGGGCCGCAGCTCACCGAGCTGTCGGCCGCGCTCGGCGTGCCTACCCAGATGGTCGAGGGGCGGCGGGTGACGGACGCGCGCTCGATCGAGGTGACCGCCATGGTGCTCAATGGCCTCATCAACACGCGCCTGCTGGCGATGTGCCGCGACCTCAACATCGACGCGGTGGGCATCAGCGGCGTGGACGCGGGCCTGGTGCGCGCCCACAAGCGTCCGCCGGTGAAGCTCTCCCGCGATGGCGAGCTGGTGGATTTCGGCTACGTCGGCGACATCGACACGGTCGACACCACGGTGCTGAAGAAGCTGCTCGACAACGGCCTGATGCCGGTCGTGAGCCCGCTGTCGGCGGACGAGAACGGCACGTTGCTCAACATCAACGCCGATACCGTGGCCGCGGCGCTCGGCGCGGCTCTCGGCGCCGAGAAGCTGATCCTCTGCACCGGCACGCCCGGGATCCTCGGCGCCGTCAACGATCCCGGCTCGCTCATCTCCTACACCGACCTTGCGGGACTGAAGCGCATGCGCGAAGCGGGCCAGATCGCCGACGGCATGCTGCCGAAGGCCAAGGCGATCGAGGACGCCATCCGCGGCGGCGTGCGCCGCGTGCACGTGGTGTCGTACCGGGCGCCGGAGGGAATCCTCGGCGAGGTGTTCACTAATGAGGGCACCGGCACGCTGATCGTCGCCGACGTCAACGCGCTCACCGCCGCCGAGCAGCAGGGCGCCACGTGAGCCGCCTGTGGGACAAGGGCGCGCCGCTCGATGAGCGCGTGCTGCGCTACACCGCCGGGGAGGATTACGCGCTCGATGACCGCCTGGTGCAGTACGACGTGCGTGCCTCGATCGCGCACGCCGAGATGCTGAATGCGCAGGGGCTGCTGTCGCTCGATGACCTCGACGCAATCCGCGACGGCCTGCGGGTGCTCGCCGAGCAGCATGCGCAGGGCAAGTGGCACGTCGAGCTCGCCGACGAGGACGGGCAGACGGCGCTCGAGCGGCGCCTCACCGAGCGCATCGGCGCCGCCGGCGCGCGCATCCACCTCGGGCGTTCGCGCAACGACCAGGTGCTGACCGCGATCCGCCTGTACCTGCGCGAAGCCATCGACGACCTCGAGAGCGGCGCGCTCGAGGTGGCGGAGGCACTCGATGAGCTCGGGGTGCGCGAAGCCGCGACGCTGCTGCCCGGCTACACCCACATGCAGCAGGCGATGCCGAGCTCGGTGCCGCTCTGGGCCGGCGGGTTCGCCGCGGAGCTGCGCGACGATGTCGAGGGCCTGCACGGAGCGGCGCGGCGCATCTCCTTGAGTCCGCTCGGCTCCGCCGCCGGCTACGGCACGCCGGGGCTTGCCATCGACCGCGAGGCCACGCGCGCAACGCTCGGCTTTGCCGCGGTGCAGGAGCCGGTCACGGCGGTACAGCTGTCGCGCGGCAAGGGCGAGGCGCAGGTCCTCTTCGAGATCACGCTCCTCATGCAGGATCTGTCGCGCCTGGCGGCCGACGTGCTGCTGTTCAGCACCCGGGAATTCGGCTTCCTCTCGCTCCCGGAGGCCTTCACCACCGGCTCCTCGATCATGCCGCAGAAAAAGAATCCCGACGTGTTCGAGCTGATCCGCGGCCGCGCGGCCACGGCGCTCGGCTGCCTGAGCGAGGTGCTTGCGGTGTGCGCCAAGCTGCCCTCCGGCTACAACCGCGACCTGCAGCTCGTGAAGTTCCCGCTGTTCCGCGCGATCGACCTCGCGCTCGAGACGCTCGCCATCCTGCCGCCCGCCATCGCGGCGATGCATTTCAACCGCGAGGCGATCAGGCTCGATCCCGCCATCGACGCCGCCGAGCAGGCCAACCGCCTCGCGGTGCGCGAAGGCATTCCGTTCCGCGAGGCCTATCGGCGCGTGGCCGCGAAGCTGCGGGACTGAGGCTGCATGGTCAAGCTGCTGGGGATCTCGGGGAGCCTGCGCCGCGGCTCGTACAACTCGGCGCTGCTGCGCGCCGCGCGGCAGCTGATGCCGGAGGATTCGCTGCTCGAGGTCGCGAGCATCCGCGACATCCCGCTCTACGACGGCGACCTGGAGGCGCAGGGAATGCCCGCCTCCGTG
>JASHVF010000430.1 GCA_030039615.1 Gammaproteobacteria bacterium
GCGCTGGGGCTGTTGCTCTCGACCCTCGCGCGCACCCAGCAGCAGGCCTTCGCGCTGAATTTCTTTCTGATCAATCCGCTCTTTATCCTCTCGGGGTTCGCCTTTCCGATCGCGTCGATGCCGCGCGCTCTGCAGTGGTTTACGGTGATCAATCCGCTGCGCTACTTCCTGGTGGTAACCCGCGCGCAGTTCCTCAAGGGAGTCGGCTTCGAGGCCATATGGACTCAGCTGCTGGCATTGGCGCTGCTGGCCGCAGCGATGCTGACGCTGAGCGTGCTGCGCTTCAGCAAATCGCTCGACTGAGGCTGCCGACAGCCGTTCAGGGGGTTTTCAGACTGAGAATGTAGCGCGTCACCGCCCGCGTCTGTTCCGGGGTCAGCGCCGGGTTCGGCATGGCCATCGGCAGCGTGTCCGGGTTCCAGTGCGTGCCGGTGATGAAATGCTGCAGACTCGCGGCGCTGACTCCGGGCCGGTTGGCGATCTCGCTGAAGCTTGGCGTAGCGCGGCTGAGGAGCGGCGGGAACTCCTGGTCCTTGGCGACCACGTGGCAGGCCGCGCAGATCAGCTGCGCGATATGTTCGCCGCGCGCAACCTCGGGGCTTGCGGATCCCTGGGGCGGCGCAGCGTGAGTGAGGGGGGCGAGCAGCAGTGCTGCCGCAATGGCGGGGATGGCCTTCATCGCAACCTCATCGGGTTCTAAGACTGACTAGATAGCGAGCCACCGCGTGGCTCTGTTCCGCGGACGGCATCAGGGCGGGCATGGTCATCTGCAGCTTGTCGGGGTCCCAGTGCGTATGGGTGACGAACTGCTCGACGCTCTCGACTGTCGTCCCAGGACGATTCGCGAGGTCGAAGAAGCTCGGTGCGGGCTTGCTGAGCAGCGGCGCAAATTCCTGATCCCTGGCCACTACGTGGCATCCCGCGCAAACGAAGCGAGCGATGTGCTCGCCGCGTGCGAGTTCGGCATCCTGTGCCTGTGCCCGTACCTCGAGCGCGAGGAGTCCGCAGAGTACTGCGGCGAGGACGGGCAAGGCCGATCTCTTCAGGGGTGACTGCATACCACTCATGGAGAGTTTATCGGAAACGAGCCTGTCGCTACCATGGCGACAGGCGACCGTACGGCCGGATCCGAGCAACGCGAGGCACAACCCCTGATGGTGGCACCTGGGAAACGACGTCTGCGCCTGCGCCGGGCGGTGGGTCATGCGCGCTGAGGTGCTGCTGGCGCTGCTGCTGCCGTGGATCATGCCGGTGACCGCATCGGCCGCGCAGCCGCACCAGGAGCAGCTGGCCAGAGAGGAATTGAGCTCTGTCCTGCATGCGACGCCGGACCTCGTGCACGGCAGGGAGCTTTTCTCGATCTGCAGCGAGTGTCATGGGCACCGCGGCGAAGGGAACGCGAGCGGATGGCCGCCGCAGATCGCCGGCCAGCATCGCACCGTCATCGCCAAGGAACTGGTGGATTATCGCGCTGGAGTGCGCTGGTATGACCCGATGGAGCGCATCGCAGGTCGCCATGTCCTGCATTCGGTTCAGGACATCGCGGACGTAGCCGCATATGCAGCGTCGCTGCCTCCTTCCGCAGACACGACCCCGGGGCCAGTGCCCTCCGCCGAGAGGGCCACCGGGATCTACCGGGCGCGCTGCGAGTGGTGCCACGGCGCGCAAGGCGAGGGGAGCGAGGAGCGGCTGGTGCCGCGCGTTGCGGGACAGCAGTACGAGTATCTGTTGCGGCAGCTGCAGGACACGATCGGCGCGCGGCGGCCGAACATGCAGGCGCAGCACCGGCGGCTGCTCGAGGGCCGCTCCATCGAGGAGCTGAAGGATCTCGCGGCATACATGTCGCGTCTGGGTCGCATACCCGGCACCTAGGCGTAACCCCGTGACGCTGTGGCCTGTTCGATCAGCGGGCCGCGTGGGTACTAGTACATATTGTCGCGTGTGCAGTCCGGCTCGATGCTGCCAACATGGATCTTCAGCAAGCCATCCGTTCGCGGCGCGCGGTACGTGCCTACACGCCCGAGCCCGTCGATCGCGCCGTACTGCTGCGCCTCATCGACTCGGCCATCCAGGCGCCGAGCGCAATCAACGAACAGCCGTGGTCCTTTACCGTAGTGCAGGACCGCGGTCTCCTCGCACGCATCTCGAGCGAATCCAAGGCTCATATGCTCGCGACGGCGGCGAACGATGCCGCCATGCATCGTTTGCAGGAGCATCTGCGGGACCCCGCATTCGACATCTTTTATCACGCACCGGCTCTGATACTGATCGCGAGCGTGCGGGCCGATCTGTGGGCGGTGGAGAATTGCTCCCTGGCCGCAGAGAACCTGATGCTCGCGGCCTGCGCCGAGGGTCTCGGCAGCTGCTGGATCGGCTTTGCGCAGACGTGGCTTGCGACGCCGACGGGCAAGGCGGCCCTCGGGCTGCCGCAGGCCTATCTGCCGGTAGCTCCCATCATCGTCGGGCATCCCGCGAGTGCGACGCCTGCGGTGGCGCGCAGGACGCCTGAGATTCACTGGATCGGCGCGGCACCGGCCTGATATTGAGCTTCAGGCCCGCGGCGAGCGCGAGGACATGCCGCGCCGCGAGCTAGTGATCGAGCGCGATGCGCCAGCTCGGGTCCGGATCGTAGCTGGAAGTGGCACGTGCCAGGCGTGTGGTGTCCCGACCGAGGTTCTTCTCGCGGACGATTCCATTCTGGTTCACGATGAAGGTCATGACGCCCGAGTCGCCGTAATGCGCCGGATATGCGAGCAGGGCAAAACCTCCGCTCATGCGGCCATCCGCTGCGATGTAGTTTCGGGCACCTCCCGCGGCGTGCGGACCCTGGCTCGTCAGAATCCGATAGTAATAGCCGTAGTACGGCTGGCGGCTGCCGCCGGAACCCTGCTTCACGTAGCCCTCGGCGCGTGCCTGCGCGACTAGCGGCCCGAGCGGGCTCTGCGCCTGGTCCCCGCTCACGGGCCAGTAGAGGCCGTCGTGTTGTCCCGCACGACTCAGGAAATGCTGCGCGTATTGCCGGGCGCCCCCCGCGCCCGCCTGCAGCTCCGCGTACTCGCGTTGCGCGACGACATAGGCGCGGCACACCTCGATCACATTGAGCTCGTTACGGCCGACGCGCCGGTCGATGACCTGCTGCTCGCCGGCGCGCGTATCGAAGCGCCAGCCCCCGCCGTCATGGACCAG
>JASHVF010000431.1 GCA_030039615.1 Gammaproteobacteria bacterium
CGCAGCTGCTCGAGCTTCTCGCGCATTTCGAGCGCGCTCGGGGGGAGCGCCGCGAGGCGCTCGAGCGCAGCGACGCGGTATGCATAGATACCGACGTGCCGCCGCGCGCCGCCGGCGTCGGTCTGCGTCGCCAGGGCGGCGGCGGCGCCGGCGCGATTCCAGGGAATCGGCGCCCGGCTGAAGTAGAGCGCCCGCCCCTTGGCATCGCTCACCACCTTGACGACGTTCGGGTCGAGGAGCTCGGCGACCGAGTCGATTGCGGCGGCGAGCGTGGCGATGTCGGCTGCGGGGCTCGATTCCAACAGGGCCGCCACCTGACGGATGAGCGCCGCGGGCATCAGCGGCTCATCGCCCTGCAGGTTGACGACGATCGCCTCTGGCGCCCAGCGCCGCTGGCGCGCCACCTCCGCGATGCGATCGGTGCCCGAGGCGTGCTCCGCGGCGGTCATCGCCACCTCGGCGCCAAAGGCGCGGGCAGCCGCTGCGATGCGCGCGTCATCGGTGGCGATCAGCACCTCGGCCGCGGCGGCGGCCAGCGCGCGCTCGTGCACCCACTGCAGCATCGGCTTGCCGGCGATCGGCAGCAGCGCCTTGCCGGGCAGCCGCACCGAGCCGTAGCGCGCAGGTATGACGACCCTGAACAAGGTGCGCTCAGCGCTCGAGCAGCGGATCGTCGGCCGCCAGCTGCCTCGCCTCCTCTTCCAACATGACCGGCACGTCGTCGCGCACCGGGTAAGCCAGGCGATCCATGCGGCACACGAGCAGCTGCGCCTCGCGCTGGTACTTGAGCGTTCCCTTGCACACCGGGCAGGCGAGTATCTCGAGCAGTCGGGCATCCATGAGCGGTGCTAACCTCCAGGCACGGTGCGCAGCCGCTGCATGATCCGCTCGCGCAGCTCAAGCGCGTCGCTCGCGCTGAAAACCGCGCTCACCGGCACGTACCACAGCCGCGCATTGGCGAACGGCGCGCATTTTACGGCATCCTTCTCGGTCATGAGCACCGGCAGCTCGTCGCCGAAGGCGAGCTCGCGCGCCGTGAAGGGATGATGGTCGGGAAAGGGGTGCGCGATCACCTCGATGCCCTGATCGGCCAGCGCGCCAAAGAAGCGCTGCGGATTGCCGATCCCGGCCACCGCGTGTACGCGCCGCCCGCGAAATGCGGCCAGCTCGCACGGCAGCCCGCGCCCGTCGAGCCGCTCGGCGGGCTGCGCCACGAGCTGCATGCGCAGCGCCCCCGCCGGCAGCACGCCGGCGAGCGAGCGGTGGCGCGGCTCGCCGTTCACCACCACCAGGTCGGCACGCGCCAGAGCCGAGAGCGGCTCGCGCAGCGGACCGGCCGGCAGCAGCCGCCCGTTGCCGAAGCCGCGGCTGCCGTCCACTACCACGATCTGGCAATTGCGCTCGAGGCGCAGGTGCTGCAGCCCGTCGTCGGCAAGGATGACCTCGGCGCCGCGCGCGATCAGGGTGCGCGCGGCCGTGACCCGGTCGGCGGCGACCACGGTCGGACAGCCACTGCGCCGCGCGAGCAGCACCGGCTCATCCCCCACGTCGCGCCAGTCCGAATCCGCGTGCACGCTGCGCGGGGCGCGCCCGTCCCGTCCGTAGCCGCGCGACACGATGCCGACCTTGAGTTTCGCGGCGGCGAGCTCGCGCGCCAGGTAGATCGTGAGCGGCGTCTTGCCGGTGCCGCCGACCGTGAGGTTGCCGACCACCAGCACGGGGCGCGCCAGGCGCGGCGCGCGCAGCAGGCCCGCGGCGTAGGCCCGCCGCCGCGCGGCGCTCAGGGCTCCATAGCCCCACGCGAGCGGCTCGAGCAGCGAGGCTGCCGCGCCGTCCCCGTACCACAGTCGCTCGAGCCGCGCGCGCACCTCTCGCCCGCCGCCTCAGTCGGAGAACTGCAGCTGGTACAGCTTGCCGTACAGGCCGCCGCGTGCCAGCAGCTCCGCATGCGTGCCCTGCTCGACCAGCGCGCCGCCATCGAGCACGATGATGCGATCGGCCTGCTCGACCGTCGAGAGCCGATGCGCGATCACGAACGTGGTGCGGTGGAGCAGCAGCTGCGCGAGCGCCGCCTGGATGTGGCGTTCGGACTCGGTATCGAGCGCCGAGGTCGCCTCATCGAGGATCAGGATCGGCGCGTCCTTGAGCAGCGCCCGGGCGATGGCGATGCGCTGGCGCTGCCCGCCGGAGAGCAGCATGCCGCGATCTCCCACCAGCGCATCGAGGCCACCGGGCTGGCCGCGCACGAACTCGAGGATGTGGGCCGCCTCCGCCGCCCGCTCGATCGCGGCATCGGGAACGTCGCGTCCGAAGGCAATGTTGTTGCGGATGCTGTCGTCGAACAGCACCACGTCCTGGCTCACGACCGCGATCTGCTCGCGCAGGGATGCCAGGTCGTAGTCGCGCACGTCGAGACCGTCGACGCGTACGCTGCCTGAGCGCACGTCGTAGAAGCGCGGCAGCAGGTTGACCAGCGTCGACTTGCCGCTGCCCGAACGCCCGACGATGGCCAGGCTCTCGCCGGCCGCTACCTTGAGCGAGATGTTCTCGAGTGCCGCTGGCCGGCGCGGCTCGGTGCCATCCGCCGCGCCACCGTTGCCGGAAGCGTAGGCGAACGACACCTGGGAGAACTCCACCGCGCCGCGGACCCGCGCCGAGCGGTGGCTGCCGCCCTGCGGCTCGAGCGGCTCATCGAGCAGCTCGAACAGGCTCTGGCCGCCGGCGATGCCCTGCTGCAGCGGGCCCGAGACCCCCACCAGGTCGCGCAGCGGTTGCGCGATGCCGACCAGCGCGACGAAGAAGCCGAGGAAGTCGCCGATGCTGGTGCGGCCGTGGACCACGTCGGCCAGGGCCAGCGCCAGCACCACCGCCAGGCCGAGCGCGGTCACCTGCTGCACCACGGGATTGGACAGCCCCTTGGTGAGGATCAGCTTCATGTTGGAGCGCAGGTTGTGCTCATTGACCGTGTCGAACTGGCGGTCGAGGTGCGCTTGCGCGTTGTAGACCTTGATGAGCCGCGGCGCCTCGAAGCTCTCCTTGGCGACGCGCGTCACGTCGCCCATCGAATCCTGGATGCGGCGGCTGTAGCGGCGAAACCTGCGGTTGATCAGCGACACGAGCCAGGCCACCAGCGGACCCATGGTGAGCGCCAGCAGCGCCAGGCGCCAGTTGTACCAGAGCACCAGCGCGATGCAGCCGACGATCTGCAGCGCGGTGCGCACCAGCACCACCACCGAGTCGGTGGTCGTCTGCCCGACCTGCTCGGTGTTGTAAGTGAGGCGCGACAGCAGCATCGCCGGCGAGCTACGGTCGAAGAAGCCGATGGGCAGATCGAGAATGCGCCGGAACACCTGGCTGCGCAGCCGCGCCACCACGCGCC
>JASHVF010000432.1 GCA_030039615.1 Gammaproteobacteria bacterium
GAGCAGATCATCCGGCCCATCCGCTCGGTCGGGCTCTACGTACCGGCGGGCAGCGCACCGCTGCCGTCGGCGGTCGTCATGCTCGGCGTGCCGGCGCGCCTCGCCGGCTGCCCGATGAGGATCCTGTGCACGCCGCCCGCAAAGGACGGCGGTGTGCACCCGGCGGTGCTGACCGCCGCCGCGCTCTGCGGCATCGACCAGGTGTTCAAGGTGGGCGGCGCACAGGCGATTGCCGCGCTCGCCTTTGGGACCGAGTCGATCCCCAGGGTCGATAAGATCTTCGGTCCCGGGAATGCCTGGGTGACGGCCGCGAAGTCGATCATCGCGGCGGATCCCGAGGGCACGCCCTGCGACCTGCCCGCCGGTCCCTCCGAGGTGCTCATCGTGGCCGACCGGAGCGCGCGCGCCGAGCTCGTCGCCGCGGATCTCCTGGCGCAGGCCGAGCACGATCCGCTCGCCCAGGCGACGCTGGTCACCGATTGCCGCGCCCTGATCAAGGATCTCGGGAATGAGGTCGCCGCGCAGCGAGCGGGACTTTCGCGTGGCGCGATTCTAGATAAATCGCTCGCCGCCTGCCGCGCGATCCTGGTGCCGGACATCAGGGCCGCCATGGAAGTCGTCAACCTCTACGCGCCCGAGCACCTGATGCTCGAGGTGGCCGAGCCGCGCCGCTGGCTGCCCGAGGTGCACAACGCCGGCTCCATCTTCCTCGGTCCCTGGTCCGCAGAGCCGCTCGGCGATTACTGCGCGGGTCCCAACCACGTGCTGCCGACGGATGGGAACGCCCGCACGCTGAGCGGACTCTCGGTGCGCGACTTTGTGAAGACGATTGCCACCCAGGAAGTCTCGCCGACGGGGCTGCGGGCCCTCGGTCCCGCGGCCATCGTGCTGGCCGAGCTCGAGGGCCTGGACGCCCACGCGAGCGCCGTGCGCCGGCGCATCAGGGTGCTGGATGCAGCGGGTGCGGCGGTAGCGCCGCGCGTGAGCGCATGAGCTGGGTCAGCGAGCTCGCACGCCGCGAGATCGTCACGCTCGCGGGATATCCCGCCGCCGCGTGGGAGCCTGAGCTCACGCGGCTGCACGCGAATGAGCTTCCGTGGCGCAATCCCGGGGACGACTCGCACGCGGGACTCAACCGCTACCCCGAGCCGCAGCCGCACGCGCTGATCGAGCGGCTCGCATCCCTGTACCAGGTGCCGCGGGCGCGGCTGCTCGCCACCCGCGGCAGCGACGAGGCGATCGATCTGCTGGTGCGCGCCTTCTGTCGCGCCGGGCGCGATGCGATCCTCGTCTGTCCACCGACCTTCGGCATGTACGCGGTCGCAGCCCGGATTCAGGGCGCTTGCGTGTGCTCGGTTCCGTTACGGGCTGAGGAGGAGTTCGCGCTGGATGAGGAGGCGGTGCTCGCGGCCTGCACGCCCCAGGTGAAAATCGTCTTCCTGTGCTCGCCCAACAACCCGACCGGAAATCTTCTCGAGTCGGAGGCGATGCTGCGGATCGCGCGGCAGCTCGCCGGGCGGGCGCTGGTGGTGGTCGACGAAGCGTATGTCGAGTTCTCCCCGCGCGCGAGCCTGGCGCGCCACCTCGACCGCTACCCGAACCTGTGCGTGCTGCGGACCCTCTCCAA
The DNA here is from genome assembly GCA_030039615.1 of Gammaproteobacteria bacterium. Taxonomy (GTDB): domain Bacteria; phylum Pseudomonadota; class Gammaproteobacteria; order Steroidobacterales; family Steroidobacteraceae; genus 13-2-20CM-66-19. The sequence continues at coordinate 1,628 of JASHVF010000432.1, forward strand.
GGCGCACGGACTCGCGGGTGCGCGCTGCGGGTCACTGCTCGCCGACGCCGAGGTCGTGAGGCTGCTCGCCAAAGTGATCCCGCCGTATGCGATCACGCAGCTGACGGTCGAGGCGGTTCTGCGGCTGCTCGAGCCCGCGCAGCTCAACGCCACGGGCCTGCGCGTCGCGCAGATCCGCGCCGAGCGTGAGCGCATCGCTCAGGCCGTGGCACGCCTCCCGGGGGTGCGGCGCGTATGGGCGAGCGCCGCCAATTTCATTCTGGCGCAGTTTGCCGATGCGAGCCTTGCGCTGGCGCGCGCGCGCGCCGCGCAGCTGCTGGTGCGCGACATGCGCGCACATCCCGAGCTCCCGGGGGCGCTGCGGGTCACGATCGGCACGGCGTCGCAGAACGCGCGCCTGCTGCGGGCGTGGGCCGCATGAACGCCCCGACCCTGTTCCTCGCCCGCGACGGCGCCCTCATCGAGGAGCCCGCCGGCCAGCAGGTCGATTCACTCGCCAAGGTGCGCTTCATGCCGGGGGTGTTCGCGGCGCTCAGGGACTTTGTCGACGCCGGCTATGCGTTCGTCATGGTCACCAACCAGGACGGGCCCGGCATGCCGCGCTTTTCCCGCCCGGCGTTCGATCAGGTGCAGTCGTTCCTGCTGGATGCCTTCGCGTCGCAGGGCATCGAGTTCGACGGCATCTTCGGGCCCGGACTCCTTGAGAACTACATCGTCGAGCGCGGCCTCGACCGCGCGCTGAGCGCGGTGGTCGGCGATCGGGACACGGATCTGGAGCTCGCCGCCCACCTGCGGCTGCGGGGGTTTACCGTACGGCGGCACGGGTCCACGGAACACACCTGGCCCGAGGTTGCAAGAACAGTGCTCGCCCGGCGTGCCGAGGTTGTGCGTGCCACCCGGGAGACTCGGGTCCACGTACGGGTGGACCTCGACCATGCCGGGAAGCCCTCGGTCGCGACCGGGATCGGTTTCTTCGATCACATGCTGGCGCAGCTCGCAGCCCACGGAGGGTTTTCGCTCGAGCTCGCATGCCGCGGGGACCTCGAGGTAGACGAGCATCACACCGTGGAGGACTGCGCCCTGGCGCTGGGGGAGGCGCTGCGCAAAGCGCTCGGCTCCAAGGCGGGGATTGCCCGTTACGGATTTCTTCTTCCCATGGACGAGTCGCAGGCCACCGTGTCCATCGACCTCTCGGGGCGGCCGTTTGCACGCTTCACCGGCCGCTTCGCGCGCGAGTCCGTCGGCGCCCTGCCGACCGAGCTGGTGCCGCACTTCTTCAGGTCCTTGAGCGAGGGGCTGCGCGCCGCGATTCACGTGGGGGTGCGCGGTGAGAACGCGCATCACATGATTGAGGCGTGCTTCAAGGGTGTCGGGCGATCGCTGCGTCAGGCGTTGCGGCGCGAGGGCCGGGAGCTGCCGAGCACCAAGGGGACCCTGTGAAGATGCTGCGTGAGGTGGTCATTGCCGATACGGGCGGCGCCAACCTCGCCTCGCTGCGCCACGCCTTCGAGCGGCTCGGTGCGCGTGCCCACGTGACGGCGGACGGCGCACAGATCGCGAGCGCCGAGCGCATCGTGCTGCCGGGTGTCGGATCTGCCGCGCACGCGATGCAGAAGCTCGGCGCGGCGGGCCTCATCGACGTACTGCGCACGCTCACGCAGCCGGTGCTCGGCGTGTGCCTCGGCATGCAGCTGCTCTTCCGGCAATCGGGCGAAGGACCGACCCGCTGCCTCGGTCTGCTGCCCGGCGAGGTGCGGAGTATCGCGGCCACGGCCGCACGCCCGGTGCCCCACATGGGTTGGAACGAGCTCGAGGGCGTGAAGGAGGATGCCTTGCTCGAAGGCATCGCGGATCGCGCATACGCCTACTTCGTTCATAGCTACGCCGCAAGGCCAGCGCAATACACGCTTGCCACCACCGAATACGGCGCGCCCTTAGCCGCCGTGGTCCGCCGCGGGAACTTCTGCGGCGCGCAGTTTCACCCCGAGCGCTCGGGCAGAACCGGCGCGACGCTTCTTGAGAACTTCCTGAGGCTCTAGGACCCATGCTCCTCATTCCATCGATCGACCTGCGCGCTGGACGCTGCGTGCGCTTGCGTCAGGGCGACTTCTCGAGCGAGCGTACCTACGCCATCGAGCCGGAGCTGCTCGCAGAGCGCTACTGCGCGCTCGGCGTCCGTTGGCTCCACCTCGTGGACCTCGATGGAGCGAAAGACGGCCGGATCGCGAATGGCCCGCTGATCGCCGCGCTCGCGCGCCATCCGGCGCTGCGTCTGCAGGTCGGCGGCGGCGTGCGACAGCCCTGCAGCATTGAGTCGCTGCTCGCCGCCGGTGTGGCGCGCGTGGTCGTCGGTACGGCCGCCGTCGAGCGGCCTCAGGATGTCGCGCTCTGGCTCGGGGAATTCGGGTCGGAGCGTATCTGTCTCGCCCTCGACGTGCGTCTCGGAGCCGCCGGCGAGCCGCAGCTGCGCACCAATGGCTGGACGCGAGCGAGCGCGCTCGGTCTTGCCGAGGCGCTCGGGCAGTTTCCGGCCGGCCTGGTGCGGCACGTGCTGTGCACCGACATCGACCGTGACGGGACGCTGCGCGGCCCGAATCTTGGCCTGTACCGCAGCTGCCGCGCGCAGTTCCCGCAGCTTGAGTGGCAGGCCTCCGGCGGCATCCGCGACAGCCACGATCTGCGCGCGCTGCGCGAGCTCGGCCTCGCCGCCGCGGTGAGCGGCACGGCGCTGCTCGAAGAGCGCATCTCGACCGAGGAGCTACGGCCATTCTTGCCCGACGCATCATCCCCTGTCTCGACGTCCGCGCCGACGTAGTGGTCAAGGGCGTGCGCTTCCGCGACCACGAGGTGGCGGGCGGCATCCTCGATCTCACCGCGCGCTATCGCCAGGAGGGCGCGGACGAGCTGGTGTTCTACGACATCAGCGCGAGCCCGGAGGGGCGCCTGGTGCAGCGCCGCTGGGTAGAGCTCGTCTCGCGCAGCCTCGACATCCCCTTCTGCGTGGCGGGCGGCATTCGCTCGGTGGCGGACGCCGAGAGCGTGCTAGCGGCCGGCGCCGAGAAGGTGTCGGTCAATTCCCCGGCCTTGGAGAACCCGGGCCTCATCGATCTTCTGGCGCGGCGCTTCGGATCCCAGTGCGTGGTGGTGGGAGTCGACAGCCAGGCGACCGGGGCTCGCTACCGGGTGTGGCGAATGGCCGGGGACGAGCGCCGCGCGGGTGATGCGGGCCGCGACACGCTCGAATGGATCCGCGAGGTCCAGGAGCGGGGCGCCGGCGAGGTGGTGCTCAACTGCATGGCAAACGACGGCACGCGCTCGGGATACGACATCGCGCAGCTCGCTGCCGTGCGCGCGATCTGCAGGATCCCGCTGGTCGCATCGGGCGGCGCCGGCAGCGTCGGACACTTCCTCGAGGTGTTTGCCTCTGCGGAAGTCGACGGCGCACTCGCCGCGAGCGTGTTTCATTCGGGTGCGATCCGCATCCCCGAGCTCAAACGGGAGCTGCGGCACGCAGGTGTCCGCGTGCGTCCCCCGGACCTTCAGGCAGGCTGCCATGGCGAATAACGCGGTCAACCTCACCAATCTCGACGCGCTCGACTTCGGCAAGAGTGGCGGATTGCTCCCGGCCGTAGTGCAGCACGCCGGCGACGACACAGTCCTCATGCTCGGCTACATGAATCGCGAGGCGCTCGTCACCACCCTCGCCCGCCGCCGGGTCGTTTTCTTCAGCCGCAGCAAAGGACGCCTGTGGGAGAAAGGCGAGACCTCGGGGCACTCGCTCGAGCTCGATGAGATCCGCAGCGACTGCGATCTCGATGCCCTGCTGGTGCGCGCCTGGCCCCGTGGACCGATCTGTCACTCGGGCAGCTCGAGCTGCTTCGGCGATGCTGCGAGGGCCGAGAGCCAGCCGGTCGCCTTTCTCGCAACTCTCGAGCGTGTGATCGATGACCGCCTCGCCAGGCGGCCCGCGGGCAGTTACACGGCGCAGCTCCTCTCTCAGGGCCCGACGCGCATCGCGCAGAAGGTGGGCGAGGAAGGAGTCGAGGTGGCGCTGGCCGCGGCCCGAGGCAATGACCGCGAGGTGATCGATGAGGTCGCGGATCTTCTTTATCACGTCCTGGTGCTGCTCAAGGCGCGCGGTCTGACTCTCGGCGAGGTGCTGAGGGAGCTGCAGGCGCGCCACGTACCGACGAACGAGCGCAGCGGCGGGGATTCGAGCGGGGCGGCTCTCTGATATGGCTACAGATCGCGTTCCAGGGCCCGCGCGACTGCCGAGCGCGGCGTACGGCCCTGCTCGTAGAAGATCTGCCACGACGCCCAGTCGACGTCGTCGAGCCGCAGGTGATGGGCGATGTCCTGGAGCTCCGTCTGCAGCGCAAGCAACACGGCGCGCTGCCATTGCGGCCAGCTGAGCGCATTGGTCTCCAACGTCGCAGTCATCCCCTACCCCCTCGAGTCTGGCGGCGCCCCGGCCCTGAGAACTGCGCCCGGCAAGAGGGGACTTCCCGCAATCACGCGGTCGCACCGGGGCGCCGAGTCGAAGGCTAGCTCAAAGAGCCGGCGCTGAGAAACGCCGATTGCTCATATATAAATGCCGGGCGAAGTTACCCTGATCGCCGCGCCTCGGCGGTCAACTGCCGCAGCACGGCCACGAAGGTATCCACCTCTTCGCGGGTGTTGTAGAAAGCGAGTGAGGCGCGCAAGGTCGATTCGTGGCCGAAGCGGCGCAGGATCGGCTGCGCACAGTGGTGGCCGGCGCGCACCGCAATGCCGTACTCGTTGAGGGTGGCGCCGAGGGAAGTGGTTTCCAGCCCCTCGATGACCAGCGAGAGAACCGCGGCCTTCTCCGCCGCCGTGCCGACGATCGTGAGTCCGGGAATGGTGAGCAGCTGCTGCGTCGCATGGGCGAGCAGTTCCTGCTCGTAATGCTCGATATTGGAGAGCCCGAGCCGCTGCACGTACTCGAGCGCCGTCGCGAGCGCGGCCGCGTCCGCGATGTTGCCGGTGCCCGCCTCGAACCGCCCGGGCGGACCCTGGTAGCGGGTCTTCTCGAAGGTGACGTCCTCGATCATGTTGCCGCCGCCCTGCCACGGCGGCATGCCCTCGAGAATGGCGCGCTTGCCGTAGAGGATCCCCACCCCGGTCGGGCCGAAGATCTTGTGGCCCGAGAACACGTAGAAGTCCGCATCCAGAGCCTGCACGTTGACGGGCAGATGCGAGACGGCCTGCGCGCCGTCCAGCAGCACGCAGGCGCCGACGCGCCGCGCCATCTCCACGACCGCGCGCACCGGCACGATGGTGCCGAGGGCGTTGGAGACATGCGCGACACTGACGATCCGGGTGCGCTCGCTCAGCAGCCGCTGCAGCTCCTCGAGGCGCAGCTGTCCGCTGGAGTCGACCGGAGCGACCTTGAGCAGCGCCTGGCGCTCGTTGGCCAGCTGTTGCCACGGAACGATGTTGGCGTGGTGCTCGAGATGCGAGATGAGGATCTCATCGCCCTGGCGCACGTGCTGCCGACCCCAGCTCTGCGCCACGAGATTGATCGCCTCGGTCGCCCCGCGCACGAAGACGATCTCCTCCGGCGAGGCCGCGCCGAGCAGCGCCTGCGCCGCGCGCCGTCCGGCCTCGTAGGCATCGGTGGCGCGCGCCGCCAGCTCGTGGGCGGCGCGGTGCACGTTCGAGTTCTCATGCCGGTAGAAACGCTCCAGACGCTCGATTACCGCGAGCGGCTTCTGCGTCGTCGCGGCATTATCGAACCAGATCAGGGGCCGCCCGTGGACCCGGGTCTGGAGGATGGGGAAGTCGCGACGGATGCTCGCCACGTCGAAGGGCGGATGGCGACTGTCGGCGAGCGCGCGCGGCGGGTCGAGAAAATAGAAGTGCGGCTGCTGAGCGGTGGGCAGCGCGGCGGGCAGCCGCGGGCCGTCGGGCACGGAGGGACTCAGCCGCACCGGCACCTCGGGGAGCGGCGGGTGCACGAGTACCGCGGCGCTCAGCCGCTCGAGTGTCGCGCGGGCGAGCGTCTCCAGTTCCGGCGGCTGCGGAAGTGCCGCACGCGTCTCGGCGGCCCCAGGCACCGCTGCGGCGTCGAGTCCTCCGGGTAACGCCCGCAGGTACTCGTTCGCCCAGCGCTCGAGCGTTGCCGCGTCCGGGAGCCCGGCGGAAGTGTCTGCTGCCGTTCTACCCGGTTCGCCGCCGCCTGCCTCAGCGGTAGACGTGGGCGTAGTCATGGTACTTGCCCACCTCGACCTCATCGAGCAGCCCGACCGCATCGTCCGTCAGCACCGCCAGCGAGCAGTACAGCGACACCAGGTACGAGGCAATCGCGTGTCGGTTGATGCCCATGAAGCGCACCGAAAGGCCCGGGCTCTGCTCGCCCGGCAGCCCCGGCTGGAACAACCCGACGACACCCTGGCGCTTCTCGCCCACGCGTACCAGGAGGATCTTGCTCTTGCCGTCGCTGAGAGGCACCTTGTCCGAGGGAATGAGCGGATAGCCGCGCCACGTGAGGAACTGCGAGCCGAACAGGCTGACCGTCGGTGGCGGCACGCCACGCCGGGTGCACTCGCGGCCGAAAGCCGCGATGGCGAGCGGATGCGTGAGGAAGAATGCCGGCTCCTTCCACACCCGACTCAACAGCTCATCGAGATCGTCAGGGGTCGGCGCGCCACCAAGCGGCGTGATGCGCTGCTCGTTGCTGACGTTGGCGATGAGGCCGTAGTCCGCGTTGTTGATCAGCTCGCTCTCCTGGCGCTCCTTGATCGTCTCGATCGTCAGTCGCAGCTGCTCCTTGATCTGGTCGTGCGGGCTGCTGTAGAGGTCCGAGACGCGCGTGTGGATGTCGAGGATGGTGGTGACCGCGTTGAGGTAGTACTCACGCGGCCGGTCCTCGTAATCGACGAAGGTCTGCGGCAGCTCGGCTTCGTCGCGCTTGGCGCAGGCGATCTTCACATCCTGCGGATTGCGGACCTTGTTGAGGCGATAGATGCCCGCCTCCACCGGGACCCACTGCAGCAGGTGCACGAGCCACCGCGGCGTGATGGTCGAGAGCTGCGGTACGGTCTTGGTTGCGTTGGCAAGCTGGCGGGCCGCACTGTCGCTCAGAGCAAGCGGCGGCGGCGGCGGCGGAAGGTCAGCCATGGTCTTTCCCCACTTGTTCTACGGCAACGCTCCGGCGGCGGTCAGTCCTGGATCCATGGCAGGCCGCGGAATCTCCACCCGCCGCTGGAATTGCGCCGACCCTCGCCGTCCAGCTCGCCCTCGAATCCCTCGAGCACGTTGAACGCCTCAGCATAGCCAGCCTTGGTGGCCGCCTCCGCGGCGGCGGCGGAACGCGGTCCAGTGCGGCATAGGAACAGCAGAACTTCGTCCTTGCGTACCTTGGCCTCGAGCTCGCGCAGAAAGCGGGGATTACGCGTGAAGGCAGTACCGGTGGCCCAGGCGACCGGGATACTGTCGGGCACATAGCCGACGAACCTGCGCTCTTCCGGCGTGCGCACGTCGATGAGCCGCGCCACTCCGGCGCGAGTCAGGGCGAATGCTTCCTCCGGCGTGAGGTCGCCCGCGTACGCAAGCCGGCGCGCGGCCGCTCGCTCGCGCGCCCGCCGCAGCACCGCTGTCGCGTCTCCCGGCACCGGCAGCTGCAATTGCACCAGCTCCTCGGTGCGATTCAAGTGCGACGCCGTCTGCGAGTCCATGGTTGCCCCCGCGGGAGTGCCTGCGATCGCGTGAATGTAATCGCGCGCAGCATCGGGGGGAACGAACCGCTGGGTATGGCGCTATAACCGCTCGCTCTCGTGCACTGCCCTCGCGCGTGGCGGCGCGCCGTGCCCGGAATGTGCGACGCAGCATGTCGATAGAGTCGCTCGTTATTGGCGAATGCCGAGGCCTCTCCGCCAACATGCCCGAGACTTTAATTACGTGGGAGCAGACGTGATGCGAAACGCCCGCCGGCTCGCGCAGCTGTGCGCCGCTCTGATTTATGGCCTGGCCGTCAACGACGCGCAGGCGACCAACGGCTACTTCGCGAGCGCTTATAGCGTCAAGTCGGAAGG
>JASHVF010000433.1 GCA_030039615.1 Gammaproteobacteria bacterium
TCGCCGGACACGTCGCGGGTGATCGAGGGGTTGTCGGACTTGCGCGAGATCTTGTCGATCTCATCGATGTAGACGATACCGGTCTGCGCCTTCTCGACGTCGTAGTCGCACTTCTGCAGGAGCTTCTGGATGATGTTCTCGACGTCTTCGCCCACGTAGCCCGCCTCGGTGAGCGTGGTCGCATCCGCGATGGTGAAAGGCACGTTGAGCAGCCGCGCCAGTGTCTCCGCGAGCAGCGTCTTGCCGCAGCCGGTCGGCCCGATGAGCAGGATGTTGCTCTTGGCGATCTCGACCTCTTCCTTGCTGCGCGCCGTACCGGTGCGGGTCTGCAACCGCTTGTAGTGGTTGTAAACTGCCACCGAGAGCACTTTCTTGGCGCGCTCCTGGCCGATCACGTACTCGTCGAGTACCTTCTTGATCTCGTGGGGCTTGGGGAGCTTGTCGCGGGCGCGCTCGGCGCGGTCCTCGAGCTCCTCGCGGATGATGTCGTTGCAGAGCTCGACGCACTCGTCGCAGACGAACACCGAGGGACCGGCGATCAGCTTGCGCACCTCGTGCTGGCTCTTCCCGCAGAAGGAGCAGTACAGGAGCTTCCCGTCGTCGTGACGGTTGCGGGAGTCTTCACTCATCTACGGCCCTCATTACCTCTCGGCCCACGCCAATCCTGGCTTCGGCGGGCCCATTGCAAATTTCTTATAGCAGGTGCCGCAGGCCGACGCAAAGCAGCGGCGCACGGCTAACTGCCTGTTCGGGCGCGCTTTGTATGACCGGTTTCACACTACCTTACAAACCGGCCGCGCGCGGACCGTTAAGTACGCGCCTCAGCCCGTCTTGCCGGGATTCCCGGCCCCGGCGGGCCCCCCGGCCTCGCCGCGCTTCTCCAGCACCTTGTCGATCAGGCCGTAACGGACCGCTTCCTGCCAGTCCATGAACCGGTCCCGGTCGGTGTCCTGCTTGATGCGCTCGACCGTCTGGCCGGTGTGCTTGGCGAGGATCATGTTCAATCGCTCGCGCAGCTCGAGGATCTCCCGGGCCTGGATCTCGATGTCGACGGCCTGCCCCTGAGTGCCGCCGTGAGGCTGGTGGATCATCATGCGCGCGTGCGGCAGGCAGAAGCGCTTGCCGCGGGTGCCCCCGGCGAGCAGCACCGCTCCCATACTGGCCGCCTGGCCGATGCAGATGGTGCTCACGTCAGGCCTGATGAACTGCATGGTGTCGTAGATCGCGAGCCCTGCGCTCACGATGCCGCCCGGGGAGTTGATGTACAGGGCGATGTCCTTCTCCGGGTTCTCCGACTCGAGAAACAGCATCTGCGCCACGACGATATTCGCCATGTAGTCGTCCACGGGTCCGACGACGAATACCAGCCGCTCCTTGAGCAGGCGCGAGTAGATGTCGTAGGCGCGCTCGCCGCGCGCGGTCTGCTCTACGACGATGGGAACTAAGTTAAGGCCTCGTTCGTTCATGTACCGCTCACCTCGCCTGGGTGCCCCTGCTGCTCCTGGCCCTGCGCCGCGGGGCCGAAGCCGGTCAGCTCCTTGAAGGTCATCGGACGCTCATTCACCCGGGCCGCTTGCAGCGCCCAATCCACCACCTGATCCTCGAGCACCGCGGACTCGATCTGGCGCATCGCGTCCGCGTTCTGCTGGTAGGCACGCCGAGCCTCATCGGGATTTGGATAAGTCGCCACCAGGTCCTCGAGCCTTTCATTTAGGCGCTGCCGGTCGACTTTCAAGCCCTGGGTCTGGACGATCTGCCCGAGCAGCAGCCCGAGGGCGGCGCGCTTGCGCGCCGGCTCCACAAACGGGTCGCGGGGCGGTATCTGGCTCGCCTCGCGCACGCCCAGACGCCGTGCGGCGTCGATCTGCAGCTGCTGCACCTGTTCCTCGACCAGCGACCGCGGCAGCTCGATGGGGTTGTCGCGGTAGAGCGCCTCGAGCACCTGGGTGCGGACCCGCGTACGGACTACGTCCGCGAGCTCCCGCTCCATGCTCTTGCGCACCTCGGCGCGCATCTCCGGCAAGCCGCCCTGCTCGATACCGTATTCGCGGAAGAACTGCTCATCGACCGCCGGAAGAGACTGCTCCTCGACCCTCTTTATGGAGAGGTGCAGCTGCGCGCTGTGTCCGGCGAGCGTCTTGTTCGGGTGGTTGGCCGGGAAAGCCGCCGTGATGGTCCGCTGCTCGCCAGCGCTCGCGCCCTTGAGGCCCTCCTCGAGCTCCGGCATCGACTGCCGGGAGCCGATGACCACAGTCACGTCGCTGGCGTCGCTCCCCTCGAAGGCCTCGCCGTTGAGGCGTGCCTGATAGTCGATCACCACGCGGTCGGTGTCGCGCGCAGGGCGTTCGACCTGGGTGAACACCGGGCGCTGTGCCCGCATGTTCTCGATCATCGCGTCGATGTCGGCCTCGGTGACCTCGGCCGCCGGCCGCTCGATGACCATGGCGTCGGGCGGATTGATGCGCACCTCGGGCAGCACCTCGAACGTCGCGGCGTACTTGAGATCGCTCTCCGGGCCGACGGCGATCGGCTCGATGCGCGGGCCGCCCGCGGGCTTGAGATTCTGCTCGTTCACCGCCCGCGCAAAGGAGCTGCGCATCAGGTCGTTCACGACCTCCGCGCGCACCTGGTCGCCGAACTGCTTGGTGATCACCGCGAGCGGCGCCTTGCCCGGTCGGAAGCCCTTCAGGCGCGCGGTACGCGACAGGCGCTTCAGACGCTGGGCGACCTCGCTTGCCACCTCGTTCGCCGGCACCGCCACCTCCAGCCGCTTACCCAGTCCGCCTGTGTTCGAAACCGTTACCTGCATCCTCAATCCTCAGCCTGTTTCAGAGCTCCGGGAGCCTAAAGCGAGTCCTCCCTCCCGCGCGGACCGCCGTGGGGCGCGGGCGGGGGTGACTGGTGCGAAAGGAGAGACTCGAACTCTCACGGGTTTCCCCACTGGATCCTAAGTCCAGCGCGTCTACCAGTTCCGCCACTTTCGCCTTGGGCAGCAGCGGCGTTCCGGGCGAGCCGTCGGCCGCGAATCGGCACCTGCCGGCCGCGCGTGGGCGCAAATAGTATAGCGGATGCGGTCTGAGGTCCCGGCTTGGAAGCCGGCGCGGCGGGCCTGGCAGGCGGGTCCGGCTCTAGGGCTTGACCAGGCACTCCGGGTCGCAAACGAGGCGCACGTTCTGCGGCTTACGGAGCGCCGCCCGCGCTGCAACCAGCGCGGCGCGGGTCACGGTGGGGTGGGTCAGCGCAAAATCGCGCCCGGCGTCGGCCAGGTTATCGAGCCGGTCCGGAAGCTCGGCGCAGCCCCCCGAGAGGCTTATGAGCCCGGCGAGCAGCAGTACCCCTAATGCCTTTCTCGTAGCCATCCATCCCCCCTGGGAGTGAGGGCCTGGGAGCAGCATGCGCGCACTGCGCCTCGCGCCGCGTGCGCCAACCGACAGTTCCCGAGAGGGCGGCATTCGGTTAAACGCATTGTCTGCCCGAGGACTGCGCAGCGGCCGCCAGCGCCTGACAAAGTAAAACGCGGAGCGCAACGGGCGAGCGCAGACCTTCCGGCGGGAGCATCGAGCGCCCGCCCGGTGCCGCGGTGCAAGATCGCGTTTGGCAATTCCTGATCGAGCTGGAATTGGTGGGCCGTGTAGGGATCGAACCTACGACCAAGAGATTAAGAGTCTCCTGCTCTACCAGCTGAGCTAACGGCCCTTGTTCAATGGCCGAAATTGCCTTCGGCAATTTCGGCAGACATTACTTCGTCGACCGCCGGCAAAGAGCGTGGTCTTTGCCGGCTACGCCCGCCAATTGCACCTCCGCGGCAATTTCGGCGGACATTACCTCGTAGACCGCGGGCAAAAGGCGTGGCTCGACACGCATCTCCCGCCTCACCTCGCCAGCCGAGCACTCCG
>JASHVF010000434.1 GCA_030039615.1 Gammaproteobacteria bacterium
GACACGGCACCAGCAGGTGCGCGTCACGATGGGTGCGGCGCGGATCGTATAGCGCACGGCCCCGCAGAGACAGCCGCCGGTAATTTCCATGTGAGCCTCCGGGACGCCCAGCTGGCGCGAGGATAGCGGAGGCGAACGGCGCGGGGAAAATGGAAGCACCGGTGTGCGGCGTGCTCAAACCCGTGCCCGTCTCAAAAATGGTGCCCGCGCTCTCTAGGGTGGGGCGGCTCGGGAGCATGCGCAACCGGTGCGATGATGAGTATCGTGGAGCACGGCTGAACCCGCCGTGAATGACCGCACGGAAAGACCGGCGCCTGGTGCTCCGGAGTCACGTTTCTCCCGCTCCGAAGCGAGAGCTGCTACTCGCGCAGTCGTGCGTGCAGCGCCGCGATCTCTGCACCGCTCAGACCGATTTCCCTGAGGTAGGTGCGTACGCCGCCCGCATGCGCCAGGAATTTCAGCATGTTGTACACACCTTCTTCAGGACAATGTAAGACCTGCAGGAGGTGCTCGGGATTCGTGTTCGGGTAGCGCCTGAGATAGCCGTCGCGCAGGTTGTGGCTGGAGAGCGCGTAGTCGCGCGCGATCACCGCCGGGACTACGTCGGCAAGCGCCAAGAGCAGTGCCGCGATGAGCCCGGTGCGGTCCTTGCCGGCGAAGCAGTGAAACAGCAGCGGGCCGGGCGGGGCGCCGGCAATGGCCGCAAGCACGGCGCGCAGCTCCGCGCACACGCGCTCCAGCGCCACGCAGTTCCACAGCGCCTTGGTGGCATCGGCGCCGCTGCGCAGCTGCCACTCGTCCTCGCTCGGCGTCAGGAGCGAGAGCTGCCGGTAGCGGATCTGCGGCAGCGCCCGCGGTACCGGGCTCGGCTGGCGCTGCGCCTCGTCGGGCCAGCGCAGATCGATGACCGTCTCGAGGCCGTATTCGCCGAGCGCGCGCAGTCCCGCCGCGTCGAGCTGCGCGAGGTCATCGGCGCGCAGCAGCGAGCGCCAGCGCGTTTCGCCGCCGTCGAGCGTCGGGCAACCGCCGAGGTCGCGGGCGTTCAGCAGTTGCGGGAAATCGAGGCGGCGGCGCGCGTCGTCGGCCGCCGTGCCGGCCCGGGTCGCGGACTTGAGGCGCCGGGCCACTCAGGGCTTCACGGGCCGCTGCTGACTGATCGCCACGCCGGCGAGGATGAGCGCGCCCGCGGCCGCCATGGTCGCCGTGAGCGGCTCGCCGAGGATCAACCACGCCCAGATGACGCCGAAGAGGGGGATCAGATACGTGACGGTCGAGGCACGCGCGGCGCCGATGCGGGCGATCAGCCGATAGTAGAGCACGAAGGCCGCGCCCGTGCAGAGCACGCCGAGCAGCACCGCGCTCAGCCAGGAAGGCGCGGCGATCGGCTGCGCCGGCCAGGCCTGCAGCGCGAAGGGAGCGAGCAGCACCGCGCCGGCGAGCAGGTTGGCGGCCGCCACGGCGGCGGCCGGCAGGCCCGTGAGGTAGCGGCGTACCAGGTTGATGCCGAAACCGTAGCACACGGCCGCGGCGGTTCCCGCCAGCGCCGCCTGGGTCACGCCGATACCGGCGGTCTTGCCGCCGGCGAGGATCGCCACCCCGACGAACCCCGCGACCAGGCCGACGAGGCGCCGCGCACGCAGGCGCTCGCCGAAGAAAAAGCAGGCGACCAGTGTCGTGAACATCACCGTCATGGCGTTGGTGATGGCGCCGATGCCGGCCGGGGCACGCTCGGCGCCCCAGGCAAAGAGCGCGAACGGGATGACCGAATTGATCGCGGCAATCCCCGCGATGCGCAGCCACAGGAGCGCGCTGAAGCGCGCCCGGGCCCGCCACAGGAAGGGCGCCAGCACGAGTCCGCCGAGGGCGAGGCGCACCTCGACGAGCGGCAAGGGCCCGAAGTCGCCGGCCGCGACGCGCATGAAGAGGAACGAGCCGCCCCAGATCGCACCCAGCAGCGTGAGCTCGAGTGTCGTGCGCCAACGCTCCAGGGCGTCGGCGCTGGTGGTCATTTCAGTCGACATCGTGGACGCATCCTGCCGGAGGGTCGTCGCCCGGGCCACCCGGAACTTGCGCCCGCGGCGCTCAACGCAGCGCCTGGGCGAAGTCCTCGAGCAGGTCCTCGGTCGCTTCCACTCCCACCGAAAGGCGCAGCAGCCCGTCGCTGATGCCGAGCCGCCGCCGGTCCTCGGGCGCAAGACCCGAGTGCGAGGTGGTCGCCGGGCGCGTCAGCAGCGTGTGCACGCCTCCGAGGCTCGGCGCCACCGCCGGGATCTGCACCCGCGAGGCGAACTCATCCGCGCGCTCGGCGCCACCCTGGAGCTCGAAGCTCAACACCCCGCCGAAGCCTGCGAACAGCCGTCGCGCGCGCTCGTGGCGCGGGTGGCTCGCGAGTCCCGCGTAGTGCACCGCGTTCACCGCCGGGTGGCTCTCGAGGAACTGCGCGAGCCTGAGCGTGCTCTCGTTCTGGTAGCGCACCCGCAGCACCAGCGTCTTCAGTCCGCGGTTGACGAGGAACGCGGCGTGCGGGTCGAGCGAGCCGCCGAGGTAGTTGGCCTTGTGGCGGATGCGCTCGATGAGCGCCTGGCTCCCCGACACCACGCCGGCGACGATGTCGGAGTGGCCGTTGAGGTACTTGGTCGCGCTATGAATCGAGAGATCGAATCCGGCGGCGATGGGGCGGTAGTTGACCGGGCTCGCGAAGGTGTTGTCGATGATGGTCAGCAGGCGGTGGGCGCGGGCGAACTCGACCACCGCGCTGAGATCGGCGACTTCCAGCAGCGGGTTGGTCATCGCCTCGACGTACACGGCGCGGGTGTTGGGCTTGAGCTGCGCGCGCCAGGTCTCCGGCCGGTCGGCGTCGATGAAGTCGGCGCTGAGGCCCAAGCCGGCGAATTCGCGGGTCACGAAGTCGTGCGTGCCGCCGTACAGGCAGCTCTGCGCCAGCAGATGATCGCCGGCCGTCAGCACCGTGAGCAGCGTAGTGGTGATCGCCGCCATGCCGCTCGCGGTCACGAGCGCGCTTTGCGCGCCCTCGAGCGCGGCGATCTTGGCCTGCAGCGCCAGCTGCGTCGGGGTGTTGTTGAGGCGCAGGTAGCGCACGTCGTCGTAGCGCGCCTCGCCGCGGTACTCGTAGGTGGCCGACTGGAAGATCGGGATCTCCACCGCGCCGTCGATCCGCGGACGCGGGTCGCCGGCGTGCACCACCTGGGTCTCGAGACGCTTGAACGGGCCGGACATCGCTAACTCCGTTGCCGTGGCGACATTGTCATGCGGCTACGTTACCGCGTCCGTCTGCCTTTATGGAGAGGCGGCGAACGCCGCCCGGCCTCACACTGTGCCGGCCGTTTCCCGGTACAGTGGCGACCGCGAGGTGGGCCTATGCAACCGACCGAGCGCTTCAGCACCCGCGCCGACAGCTACGCGCGGCACCGTCCGAGCTATCCGGCCGCCGCCATCGAGCTGCTCGGCGCGCGCTGCGGGCTCAAGCGCGGCGCGCCGGTCGCGGACCTGGGCTCAGGCACCGGCATTCTGACGGAGCTGCTGCTCAAGCGCGGTGCGGTGGTGTTCGCTGTCGAGCCGAACGACGCCATGCGTGCCGCGGCGGAGGCGCGGCTGACGGGTTACCCGGGCTTTCACAGCGTCAAGGGAACCGCCGAGTCGACCACGCTCGCCGCCGCCAGCGTCGCGCTGCTGGTTGCGGGCCAGGCCTTCCACTGGTTCGACCTCGCAGGCGCGCGCCTTGAGGCGCAGCGCGTGCTGTGCAGCGATGCCTGGGCCGCGCTGCTCTGGAACGAGCGCCCGCCGCAGCCGTCGGCCTTCCTCGCCGACTACGAGGCGCTGCTCCGGCGCCGCGCGCCCGAGTACACGCGCATCGTCGCGAGCCGGGCCGACGTACCCGCCATGCGCGAGTTCCTCGGCGCCGAAATGCAGCTGCAGACCTTTCCGAATCAGCAGGTGCTCGACTTCGAGGGGCTCGAGGGGCGCCTCATGTCCTCTTCCTACGCGCCGCAAGCGGGGCATCCCGACCACGCGCCGATGCTTGCGGAGCTGCGCGCGGTCTTCGACCGCCACGCGCAGGGCGGCCACGTCGTCATGCCCTACGAGACGCTGGTGTACTTCGGGCGGCCCGGCGGAAGTTGAGCGCCGGCTACCACACGCGCACGCGGTCGGCGGGCGCCAGATAGAGCTTCTCGCCCGGCTTCGCCCCGAAGGCCTCGTACCAGGCGTCGAGGTTGCGCACGGTGTCCGCACGGTATTCCCCCGGCGCGTGCCCGTCGGTGACCAGGCGCTGCCGCAGCGCCGCCTCGCGGAGCTTCTGGCGCCAGCTCTGCGCGAAGCTGAGGAAGAACAGTTGCCCGGCACTGTAGCCCGAGGACCCGGCAGCCGGCGGCGCACCCGCGAGGGTCAGCCGCCAGGCGTCGTAGGAGACCGAAAGTCCGGCGACGTCGGCGATGTTCTCACTCAGGGTCTGGCGGCCGTTGACCGACATGTCGGGCAATGGACGGTAACCGTCGAACTGCGCGACCAGGCGCTTGCCCGCCGCCTCGAAGTGCGCGTAGTCCTCCGGTGTCCACCAGTTGCGCAAGCGCCCCGCGGCGTCGAACAGCGCGCCCTGGTCGTCGAAGCTGTGGCTGATCTCGTGGCCGATCACCGCTCCGATGGCGCCGTAGTCGAGCACCGCCGCGCGCCGCGCATCGAAGAAGGGCGGCTGCAGGATGGCCGCGGGGAAGTTGAGCGCGTTCATCGCCGGCAGGTTCACGGCGTTGACCTCCTGCGGCACCATGCACCACTCGTTGCGGTCGACCGGCGCTCCGAGCTTGGCGAGATTGCGCTTGAGCTCGAAGAGCGAGGCGCGCTCGGCGTTGCCGAGCGCATCGCCCCGCACCACCTCGAGTCCGGAGTAGTCGCGCCACTTGTCCGGATAGCCGACGCCGACCTTGAGCGCAGCGAGCTTTGCCTTGGCCTGGCGCTTGGTCTCCGGCGCCATCCACTCGAGGCGGTCGATGCGCGTCGCGAAGGCGGCGACGAGGTTGCGCACCATCTGCTCGGCGCGCGCCTTCTCCGCCGGGGGGAAATAGCGCGCGACGTACAGCCGCCCGACGGCCTCGCCGAGCGCGCCATCGGTGGCATCCACCGCCCGCTTCCAGCGCTCGCGCAACTGCGGGGTCCCCGCGAGCACGTGCTGGTTGAACTCGAAGCTCTCCTGGACGAAGGCCTTGGGCAGGTAGGGCGAGGCGCGCTCGAGCAGGTGATAGCGAAGATAGTCCTTCCAGGTCTCGAGCGGCTCGCTGCCGACGAGCGCCGCGATTCCGGTGACGGCCGTGGGCTGCCAGACGACGAAGCGCTGCTGCGCGGCGAGCCCTGCGGCCGTGAAGAAGGCCTGCCAGTCGAGCCCGGGAGCGCGCGAGTCGAAGTCGGCACGCGCCCAGTGATTGTTGCCTTTCTTCACGTCCTCGGAGTCGGCGCGGCTCACGTGCGCCGCGGCGATGCGTTGCTCGAGCGCGAGGATGCGTCCGGCCCGCGCCTGGGCGTCCGCGACTCCGGCCAGCTGCAGCAGCGCGCCGACGTGGGCCTGGTACTTGTCGCGGGTCGCGGCCATCGGCGCCGAGCTGTTGAGGTAGTAGTCGCGATCGGGCATGCCGAGGCCGCCCTGCAGCAGGAACGGCGAATAGGACGCAGGGTCGTCCAGGTCCTGTGCGACCCAGAGGCCGAGGATGTTGCCGGTGTGGAGATTGGTGGCGTTGAGCACGTCCACGTCCGCCCGCAGCGTCGCGCCGAGCGCGCTTGCGAGCTGGCGGCGGTCGGCAATCGCCTCGATCCGCGCGAGCTCGGGCGCGAGCGGCGCGAGTCCCCGCTGCTCGATGCCGGCTTCGTCCATGAAGGCCGCGTAGTAGTCGCCGATCTTGCGCGCGTCGGTGCCGGGGGCCGCACTGCTTGCCGCGCCCTGGATGAGCTCGCGGGTGCGGGCGGCGTTGAGCTCGACCAGCACGGCACCGGTGCCCCAGGAGCTGCGGTCCGCGGGAATCTCCGTGGTCCTGAGCCAGTTGCCGTTGGCGTAACGGAAGAAGTCGTCCCCGGGTGCGACCGAGCGGTCGATCGCCGCGAGGTCGATGCCGTGCACCGGCGTGGCAGTCGTGGCGGGCGTTTCGGCCCCGAGCGCGGTGGCGGCGGCGAGGAGCGCTGCGGCGCGCAGCGCCGCGGGCAAGGCAGGGCGGTTCATGGTTCTTCTCC